>CANKOT010000020.1 GCA_947484245.1 Comamonadaceae bacterium | reverse complement strand
GGCAAAGAACTTCGCCCTACCAGTGTGGTGACCTTCTTGAGCCAAAGACGTGAAGCCGTTGATGAAGCGTATGCGGGTGACATCATTGGATTTACCACGCATGGTGGCGTGCAATTGGGCGACACCATCACCGATGGTGCCAACTTGCTATTCACGGGCTTGCCATTCTTTGCGCCCGAACTTTTCATGACAGTGATTTTGAAGAATCCTCTCAGAACCAAACAACTCCAAGCCGGCCTTGACCAGTTGGGCGAAGAAGGCGCCATCCAAGTTTTCAAACCTGAAGTTGGCGGCCCTATGTTGTTAGGCGCTGTGGGTCAGTTGCAGTTTGAAGTGGTGCAGCACAGGCTTAAGTCTGAATACGATTGCGATGTGCGGTTGGAAGGTTGTCAGTACACGGGTGCGCGTTGGATTACGGCGGATACGCCGACCGAGCTCAGAGAATTTTTAAACGCCTATCCACAGCGCATGGCCTTGGATGCGGCGGACACCTTGGCTTACCTTTGCACCTCACCTTATGACGTGCGCTTGGCCCAAGAGCGGTTTCCAAAGATTCACTTCCATCCACTGCGTGAGCATGCTGGATTGGCGTTGGGGTCTGCGGGCTAATTAGATGGCCGAAGCCAGAAGCTTGTATGTTTTGGCTTTGGTATCAAATGGGTTGACAACGGTAACGCCCCGCCAAGTGAATCCATTTTGAAAATCTTCACTGATTAAAAGTCTGCATTTGTTTTCTGCAGCCACAGACATAATTAACGCGTCCCACATTGAAATTTGGTGATCAACAGTCAAATCCATTGCAGATTGAAATGCTGTCCATGTTGTGTCGGCTACAACCACAGCATCTGACCAAGACAGCAGCAGTTCGCGAGCATCAGCTGATGACTTCTTCAGCTTGCTTGTTAAGACTCTGGAAAGTTCACCTAAAACTTGAACACTCACCAAAGAGTTGATTGGATTTAGTTTTGCAATCAAATCGCTAGCCAATTGACATCGAACGTCATCTCCCAAGCCTTCTGCATAGGCCAGTACATTTGTATCTAAAGCTACCCTCATGCCTTAGCCTTCATACAACTCGTCACGCGTCCAATTTCTAGCGCCAGTTGCAGGCTGGCTTTTGAGTCTTTCAACAAGACTCTTGTGGGCTTGTAATTTAAAAGCATCCTCTTTATTTGCTGCAGAAATAACTGCGACAGGCTTACCCCTGGACACCACTGTCACGACTTCACCCGTGGCTACATCGCGAAGTAGACTTGAAAAATGTCGATTGGCATCGGCTGCTGAAATAGTTTTCATATTAATTTAAGTAGTGATTAACACTACTTTAACCGCAATCTCAATGGATAGCAAGTTACAACATCTTGCATATTAAGCATCCAGATTGACTGAATTTGTATATGCTCATAACATACACCCGTGCTCAACCTCGATCTTATTGTCGGGTTTCAGTGGGATCAAGGCAATGCAGAAAAGAGTGATCAGAAACATGATGTACTTCCCTCAGAATCAGAGGAGATTTTCTTCAATGACCCCCTCCTTCTGAATCACGATCCCAAACACAGTCAATCTGAACCTAGATTCTTGGCTTTGGGCATGACGCACGAAAAACGATTGCTAACTGTGGTGTTCACACTGCGAGAAAACAACTCACTCATTCGTGTTATTTCAGCTAGAGACCAACACCGTAAAGAAAGGCTTGTTTATGCCAAAGCAAACTAAGCTTCAAAACAGCACAAAGGCCACCATCAAGGCCACCCCTAAATTCAAAAGCGAAGCCGCTGAAAGGAAATTTTGGGAGGATGCAGCTAACGATGCCACTGAATATTTTGACGCAACCAAGATGCAAGTTGCAAAATTCACCAACCTCAAACCTTCAACCACCAGTATTTCACTGCGCCTGTCAGACAGTTTGTTAGATGGCATTCGTCGTCAAGCCAATAAGTTAGATGTGCCTTATCAATCGCTTATGAAAGTTTGGCTTACAGAGAAGTTGAGTGAAACCTCCAAGAGAACATAAGTGAAACCCCTCTCGTCTTGGCCCCAAACCGCCCGCGACAAAATCGTCGGCGTGTTCACAGACATTGACGATACGCTCACCACCGAAGGAGCCATCACACCCGATGCACTTCAAGCGTTGCACAATCTCAAAGCAAAAGGCCTCATGGTCATTCCCATCACGGGCAGGCCTGTAGGTTGGAGTAGGCCCTTTGCAGCCACATGGCCAGTTGATGCCATGGTGGCCGAAAACGGTGGGGTTGCTTTAGTGCACGATGCAATTCAAAACCGAGTTAACAAAATCTACCAACAAGACTTGCCCACCCGCACGCACAATTTTCAAGAAATGCAGCGCATCGCAAAGCGCGTACTCACAGAAATTCCAGATACCGTCGTCGCTCAAGATTCACCCGGCCGCGAAACTGATATCGCCTTTGACCATAGCGAGTTTCACAAACTCACAGCCGCACAAATTCAACAAGTGGTTCAACTATTGAAACAAGAAGACATGACGGCCACAGTCAGTAGCATCCATATTAACGCTTGGTTTGGCACCCATAACAAATGGGAAGGCGCACAGTGGGTTCTCAAAGAACTCACCGGCCGAAATTTAAAACAAGAACTCGAACAATGGGTTTATGTGGGCGACTCTACCAACGACCAAATCATGTTCGAGCATTTCACGCACAGTGTGGGTGTGGCCAACATTAGGCGCTTTGAGAATGAACTCAAGCACCTCCCTGCTTACATTGCTCAGCAAGCGCGAGGTGCGGGGTTTACAGAAGTCTGTAGGGCTTTGCTGAACTAAAGCGCTATTAAAAAAACGCATTGTCAAACATCTACTGAGCTACGCCTAGCAAACTTGAATTGACTTCATCCACTGATGTAACGGCATCGTCGCCGGCCAACGCAGCCAGCTTTACCTTGGACATTAAATACACAAATCGCGCTTGCGCTAAATCGCGTAAGGCCATGGTGTATTGCTGCTGCGCATTGAGCACATCCAGTTGCGTGCGTGACCCTGCTTTCAAAGACATTTGGGTAGACTTCATCATTTGCTCAGCAGACCGTACGGCTTGTTCCAACGCTCGCACTCGCATCACACCTTCGCTCACACCGCGGTATTCTTTGTGAACACGCACACCCAAATCACGACGCAAGGCTTCAAGTGATTCCTCGGCACGCGTTTGTTCTGCCACCGCTTGCCGAATGGTGGAATTGACATAGCCACCAGAATACAAAGGCACATTCAGCTGCAAACCTACCGATTTGTTTTCATAGCGCGAGTTAATGCGGGTGATATTTTCACTGCCACTGTTGGACCATTGCGCCACCGCATCCAAGGTGGGGAGATGACCCGCCTGAGATTTGCTCACTTCGCGCCTAGCTTGCTCTAATCTGGCCTGCATGGCTTTGATCTCTGGGCTGGCTTGCTCGGCTTTGAATGTCCAATGATCCAAATTGGCAGGTGAAGGTGCATTTAATTTCAATGCCGTGACATTGAGCTTGGCAATTTTATTGACGGGCTGATTGATGAGCAACTGAAGCTGCCTGCGAGTTAAATCTTGATTTTGCCGGGCTTCTAATTCCATGGCCACAGCCATGTCCAGTCTTGATTGCGCATCGTCTACATCCGTGCGTGTGCCTGAGCCCGCTGCCAAGCCCTTTTTGGCCGCATCAACCAAAGCGGTGTACAAAGTTTTTTGGGCCAGAACCAATTCAAGTTGTTCATCTGCCAGCAAAGTTTCAAAATAAGCGCCAGCCACTCGGACCACCAAGTTTTGCAAATCACGGTCTAAATTGGCTTCAGCTTCTTCAACAATAAACTTCGCTTGCTGAAATTGCAACCAGCGTTGCATGTTGATAAGGGGTTGACGCAATTGAATCGAGCGATTGTCGCTTGAATACTTGTCATTGATGGTGGACAAATTTCCCAATATATTGGGAGCAGTTGTGTCTAAATTGTTGTTGTTGCGGCCAGCACTTGCCGAAACTTGAGGTAACAGACCCGCACGCGCTTGTGGCAGTCTCTCACGCCCTGAATCAGCTGCAGCACGAGACGCTCTAATTGAAGCGTCTTGTTGCAAAGCGGCTTCATAGACTTGTTTCAAATCGATCACCGACGTTTGTGCTGCTGCATTTGTTGCGCACAGCCCAACATAAAGCGAGTACACAAAAGCACTCTTCCATATTTTCAAAAAGGATCCCATCACTCTTCCTTCAAAGAAGCGGCTACGCGCTTCAGCAAGGGGTGCATCAAATAGGTAAGCATGGATCGCTCACCTGTCTTGATCACAATTTCGACAGGCATACCTGGTTGCATTTGTCTTTGCCCCAGCGTTTTCATTCCCTCAGGAGTTACCTGCACACGTGCCAAATAATAGGCATATTGAGGCGCTTGCGGATCGCTTAGCAAATCGCCAGAAACAGATAGCAGCTTGCCTTCAACCACCAGTTGAGGAGAATGGGCAAATGAATTAAAACGAATATCGGCTGGCAAGCCAGTGTGAACTTTGTCAATCAAATGCGGGGGAATTTGAGCCTCTAGCAAAAGAGTTTGGTTTTCTGGCACTACATCCAACAACTTTTGACCGGGTTGTAACACAGCGCCCACCGTTTGCACCGAGAGGCCCACCACCTGACCTGCGGCTGGCGACTTAATTTCCATGCGATCTAAATCTGCTTTGACTGCAATGTATTTTTCTGCATCTGACTGTACTTCGCGCGTGACATCTGCCAACTGCGATTCAATTTCCTTGCGATACTCTTGTTTGCGCCCCATTGAACGTTGCGTCAACTCTGCAATTTGTCTTGTCACTCTTAAATTGTTGCCGGTTAAGTCTGCAATCGCGGCATTCGATTCAGCCACCATCCGCTCTAGTTCGAGTTGTCTATTGCGAGGGGCATATCCTTCTTTCACCATGCCTCGCGTGTTGTTCAGTTCCTCCGATAACAAGGCCAATTGCTGCCTTCTTTGCACCAAAATATTCTGATAAGAATTTAACTGCTCTTTCAATCCTTGAATGCTTTCTTCTACACCTTGTAAATCAGCTGCCAGTGCAGCTCTTCGAGCTTGAATAAGCTGTTGCTGAGTGACAACTTGTTGCTTGATCAAAGGATCTCCCATGGCGTCTTTGACGTCGGGATGAAACTCTATCAAATCCCTTCCAGCTTGCTCAGCAAACAATCGGCTTTGCATGGCCCTAAAGCCTAAATAACGCTGCCTGACGGATTCATAGTTGGACCGAGCCACAGCAGGGTCTAGCCGAACCAAGGGCTGCCCCTCTTTCACTTTTTCGCCTTCTTGGACCAATACCTCTTTCACAATACCGCCAGACAAGTGTTGAACCGCTTTGCGTTTGGTGTCTAAGGTCACCATGCCATGTGTTGGAACACCTTCGTCAAGAGGAGCAAGTGCTGCCCACAACAAGAAGCCTCCAAATCCGATGCCTAAAATCCAAAGACCCGTGCGTGCAACACTGCGCGTGTCTGCAGACGCACGAGGCCCTGAAGCGTCTTCGGTCAGAACAAGCTGGGCATCTTGCACAGGCGCATTGGATGATTTAAAAATATTTGGTAATGCCATGACAATCTCGTTTCAAATGTCTGAAAAATTAAGCGGCTGGCTGAGCAGCAATTTGCGCAGCCTCACGTTGTTGTTGAAGTGCTGCCAATACCCCATCTCGCGGGCCACTGGCTTGAACAGTGCCTTCGTGCAAAATAAGCAAGCGATCGGCCACACTGATAATTCCTGGGCGGTGACTAATTAAAACAACCGTTTTACGCTTGGCCTTGAGGCCATTCACGGCTCGAACCAAAGCGGCTTCGCCTTCATCGTCCAAGTTGGCATTCGGCTCGTCAAGTACCACCAAAGCTGGGTCACCATACAAAGCCCTAGCCAAACCTATGCGCTGACGTTGACCTCCCGACAACAAACTGCCGGCCTCTCCCATCGGTGTGTCATAGCCTTTTGGAAATCTCAAAATCATGGTGTGCAAGCCGGAGGCTTCAGCTGCCGCAATGACCTTTTCAGAATCTACACGGCCTGCTCTTGCAATGTTTTCTGCAATGCTGCCGTCAAACAATTCAATGTCTTGCGGCAAGTAGCCAATGTGTGGGCCCAATTCCATTCGATCCCAACTTCCAACAGCTTGGCCGTCTAGCATCACCGACCCCGACGACGCTGGCCAAATGCCCAAGATGACACGCGCCAAGGTTGATTTACCCGAACCTGATGCGCCCAACACCACCGTGACGGTACCAGCAGGCATGATGGCACTGACCGCTTTAATGATGGGTGTTGAACGGCCAGGCGCACTGGCCACCACATCGCTTAAAACCAGATCACCTTTTGGTTCTATGCCTTTGAGCTTCAGATGACGCATTGGGTGAGCTTCTAGTAAGGCTCGAAGACGAATGAAAGCTTCCTTGGCGGATAAAAAACCACTCCAGGTTGAAACCATCAAATCGATGGGGGCCAATGCTCTGGTCATGAGCACATTGGCCGCAATCATGGCACCAGGCGATAGCTCACCCTGAATGACCAACAAGGCACCGCCGCCCAAAGCCAAGGACTGCTGGGTGTAGCGAACAAACTTACTCCACGCGACCACCCTGCCCGAGACTGCTTGCGCATTCATCCCTTGACCCAAGGCCCTTGCATTTTTTTCGCTCCAGCGCCTGAACAAGTAAGGCACCATGCCCATGGCTTCTAAAACTTCGGCATTTCTAAATTTGCTTTGCAAATAGCCGTTCACTTCAAGCTGAGATTTGCTAGCGTCCGCCTGCGTGGGTTTGGTGGCATTGTTGCCCCACCAAGCCAACACCGATTGAACCGCACCAAAAAAAATCGCCATGATCCCTAGCCAAGGATGCAACATGAACAGCACTGCAATGTAAATTGGGGCCCAGGGCGCATCGAAAAATGCAAAGATGCCGTTACCTGTTAGGAATTGGCGCAATTGCGTTAAGTCATTGAAAGCACCCGAAGGATTGGTGACCTGTGGATTCAAATGCGCTTCATAACTGGCATGAAACAGTCTTTTGCTAAGAACTTCATCTAAACGGACACCAGAACGGACCAACAATTTAGATCGCGACCACTCAGAAAAAGTGAGCACGCCAAAAAGAAACAGTGTGATCAATGACATGACCACTAAAGTGCCCGTGTTTTGACTCACCATGACGCGGTCATAAACTTGCAACATGTAGATGGTCGGTGTCAACATGAGCAAATTGGCCACCATACTGAACAGGCCAGCCACCATGAATTCATATCTAAAGTCCCAGAGAGTTCTGGATAGCTCGTCGCGGTTAAAAAGATCAGGTGTTTTCATTTTTTGTTCCTGTCTGTTTAAGCAGCCGCAGCAACTTGTTGTACTTGGGCTTGAGGCTGGGGCTGCAAGGCCTTCAACACTTCATCTCGGGGTCCAAACATTTGCTGAGCGCCATCGCGCATTAGCAGCATCTTGTCTGCCACACCCAAAATACTGGTTCGATGGGTCATGATGACAAAAGTGGTGCCAAGTTGTTTCAGGGCTGCAATGGCAGCAGCCAACGCGGCATCGCCTGCTTCGTCCAAACTTGAGTTGGGCTCGTCGAGCACCACAAAAACGGGTTTGCCATACAAAGCACGCGCCAAACCAACGCGTTGACGTTGACCTCCTGACAACACCGCCCCGTCACGGCCAATACCCGTGTTGTATGCGTCAGGCAGGGCCATAATCAGATCATGCAGCCCCACAAGCTTCGCTGCAGCCTCTACTTGCGCCATGTCAAGCTCGCCAAACCTAGAAATGTTTTCAGCAATCGTGCCATCAAGCAACTCCACACCTTGAGGCAGATAACCAACGTACGGACCCAACTCCGATTTGTCCCATGCATGAACATCTGCGCCATCCAGTCGCACCTTACCGCTCATAGCAGGCCACAAACCCACTAACATTCGCGCCAAAGTGGTTTTACCTGAAGCAGAGGGGCCTACAACAGCCAAGACCTCGCCAGGCATGAGTGCCAACTGAATGCCTCGAATGATGGGTACGTTTTGACCAGGCGCACCGGCCATCAAACCCTCTACGGTCAATAAGCCTTTAGGTGCTGGCAGGGCCATAGACTCCGTTTTGGGAGGTATGGCCGCCAACAATGCTTCAAGCCGAGACCAAGCACCACGAAAATTAACAACCGAATTCCATTGCGCAACCACCTGACCTAAGGGGGCTAGTACTCTCCCCCCTAAAACTGAGGCAATGATCATCATGCTGGGACCACCGTTCATGGCATTGCCCAAAAATAGCCAAGCACCCAATCCCAGAAGCAGCGAGCCCATGACCTGCTGAACAAATTTAGACATGGCTGTCCACAAACCAGCACCCTCTGAAGCCGTTGCCTGGAGCATTAAAAATTCACGTTGTCTTTTTTGCCAGCGTTCGTGCACAGCATCTAGCATGCCCATCGATTCCATCACATGGGCATTTCTAAGTGAGGCATCGGCAAATTGCTGGGCGCCCATGGCCGCACGATTGGCCTCCATCAAAGGGGCTCGAGTGGCTTTTTCATTGAACCATGCCACACTCATCTGCGCGATCGCACCCACCAGTGCACACCAACCAAGCACTGGACTGATAGCAAAGATCAAAACCAACGCGACCAAAGCCACTGGCGCCTCCATCATGGCCAGTAAGGCTGGATTGAACAAAAATTCACGAACCGTTTTAAGGTCGTTCATGGCTTGCAAACCACCGCCCATTTGGCGTTTTAAAAATCCTTGAAACATTGCGCCATAGACTCTGGCTGATAACTTCTCATCCAAACGCACACAAGAAGCACGTAACAAAGCACCTCGAACTTTTTCAAGAAGCTCCATCACGCCGTAGGCCAAGACCACCATCAGTGTCAGCATGGCCAAGGTCATAAGGCTTCTGCTGTTCACCACACGTTCATAGACCTCCAGCATGTAAGCTGTTGGCGCCAAAGCCAACAGGCTGATCACTGTGCTAAAGCCAATGGCCCTCAGTATTTCTGGTTTTAAAGGCTCAATCGCCCTCGAAAGTTCAGGGGTTGGATTTTGGGGATTCATAAAGCAACCTCTACGGATACGTAATCGGGAATGAATGACTTGGCAGCCAGCAATTCAGGGGGGACCCCCGCATCAGACTGCAGTTGAACATCTAGGATGGCTTGAGCCTCAGGCTCTGACAATGCCATTTGCTGGTCGAGATGAAAGGTCAGTTGGTACAAGCCGTCCAATTGACGAGTTAACGAAATTTCGCGTAATTTAGCTACTTTAAACAACATTAATTGCTCATTTGAAAGGGTGAGCTGAAAATGCATGCGACCGTCCAAGGTGAACATGGACAACTTGTGATCCTTGATGCTGAGGGTGTGACGATCAAAATAAACAGGGCAACTGTCGGCAAATTGCAATAAAGGCAAGCCTTTTTCGCCCAACTTTGTCAAATTAAAGGGGCTGCCGGGGGTCTGAAAAACCATGCGAGAGGTTCTTGAGACCGCATAAATGGCGTTACAAATCATTTGTGAACCCAACGCAGGAAATTTCTCCCTTAAAACTCGGTAGTACATGTGATGCAAAGCCACACGATTCCATATCCGGCTCTTTTGCACTTCGGGTGCTAAGGCATTGCATACCTGTGCAAAAGCAGATTGCAAAGCTTGCAATCTTGCAAATTGCTCAGGTGTTGTATTGAGAGGAATACGCGTAATGAAGTTCATATAGGAAGCGAGTATATAAGGTTCCTATATGAATTTTCAAGCATTTTCTTATATGAATCTTAAATTCTTTGCTTCTTTTGCAACAACTTTGACAAAAATCAATACTATTTTGTTACGCTCTTTGGTGATTTAATTTGAATACTTACAGGTGCTCCAAAATGCTTAAGAAGTCGGTATTCATTTTGTCGTTATTGTTTGCAACCCATCTTGCGCTGGCTGCAGACAGTTATGAGGCCACCACCAATGTTCTGACCATTCCACAAGTGAAGGTCGGAGACACCCTCTATTCAGATGTTCAAATAACTGTCGGAACGATTGTCAGCGTTGGCTCAAACGTAACGGCAGACACCTACGATACTTACAACGCGGCCAACAACCAGCTCAGCATTCCTGTGGTCACAGTTGGATCTGCCACTTATTACAACGTGGTCATTACCGCTGGCACCATCCTGAAAGTTGGCGTGTCTTGCACCATCGGCTCCACTTGCACCAAAGTAAGCACCCCCGAAATTAAGGACATTTTGCCGGGCGATTCTCGAATCAGCGTCATGTTTAACTTCATGGGCGGCAAAATTACGGCCCAACTGAGCAACACAAAATTTGTGCCCGCCACCTCTTACACCGCGGTGTGTACCTCTAACGATGGCGGCACTGCTAGCTCTAGCCGGACTGGTTCAGAATTTAGTACCAACTTAGCCAATTACTCCAACCCTCTGGTTGTAAGCGGCCTAACCAACGGCAAAACCTACACCTGCACAGTCACTGCAACAGCCGCCAGTGCTGTAGCTGCCACCTCAACAAGTTCGACTTCAACCATTCCCAATGCGGGCTCAGTTGACGCAACGGGGGTTCTGAGCAGTATCGTGAATACGGCTCACACCGCGGCATATCCTAGCTACTCCGCCTATTGCAATTACACCAACCAAAGAGCGACAGGTCTTCCCTTACCTCCCACCGTTACTTTTTACAGCACTGCAGGCTCACTGACCAGTGGCACCAGTGAGTCCACTATTTCTTGCACCAGCACGCAAAGAACCATCACAGGCAACGCCATACCAGACCACAGATCGTCTGAGTTCTTTACAAATGGTTTGACGGGTTATACAAGCTCGCCCTATTTTTCTGGCAACCCCAACAGCATTGGCGCTAAGTCTGTCAGTAAAACAGTACCACTCACAGGCACCATCTCAACCCTTTACAACAAGGGCGCCAATGGCTACGACACGGAAGCTTGCTACAGCTGGACAAGCTCTGCCGAGCCTAGCACGAGCGCCAACAACAAGTGGACTTCAGGGGGCAAAGTATGGTCGACAGGTACGCTTAGATGTACATGGATTGCTTATTACTCTTACCTGAACAACAGTGTGAAAGTTGAAGCAGGCACCGCTGAAACTTATACGAGCAGCGGCAAAACATACAACGTGGTGGGGAAAAATATATACCAAGACGTGGGCCTAGATCCTAGCAACTCCCACAATCAACCCACCATGTCGCCTGGTTCTTCAAGTACCCAAAAGTATGGCTACTACCATGTACATGGTATGCCAGAAGGCCAAATTGCGCGATTGGGCAAAGGCAACAACACCATGACCCTCATCGGTTTTGCAGTGGATGGTTTTCCAATTTATGCTCGCTACGGCTTCACCAACATCAATAGCACCACTGGGGGTGCAACAGTTATGAAATCAAATTATCGAATTCGAACCGCCGATGAACTTGCAGCGGCTGGCTACAGCTCCCGTCCTTCTGCCAGCATTGCACCCTACGGCACGTTTGAACAAGATTGGGTGTTTGATGCCAGCAGTTCGGCCAGCAGCAAAGGGCATTTAGATGCCTGCAACGGCAGATATGGCGTGACGCCCGAATCACCCACCACAGCGGTCTACCATTACTTTATTACCGACGCCTATCCATTTGTGCCTAGGTGTGTGTTTGGTTCCCCGGCAACTTGGGGCAACGATGGTTCTGCTAATTAACCACAAACGCATCGTTTGATTGACGATGTCGTTGGGCTGAATGTTGAAGTTTTTTAAAATGCAACTAAGACAATTCTTTGTCTTCGTTTTATTGGCGTTTGCTGGTCATTCAACCCATGCACACCTCATTAATGCGGGCAATCTCACTCTCAATGTATTGCCCGACAAAGCCGTTTTACTGGTGGGTGTTCCTGTGGCTTTTTTCAAGGGCATTGATACCAACCAAGATGGCCTTCTGCAACCCGATGAAATTAAATCTCAGCGTGATCAGATCATTGAGCAGCTTGATCAGGCCATTGAAATCAAAATGGGTGGCCTGAAAGGTGAGGTGGTAGATGATCAAATCATTGTTTCTCTGCATGTCGACAGTCAAAGCAGCACGCCTCAAATTGAATGGCTGCGGCAGCTTAAATTCTCCGAAGACAACTTCGATCTCCCAGTCAACGTTGAATTTTCCGAGCGACTGTTGGTCAACCCCTACTTTCTAAGGGTTCAGCGCGCAGGTGGTCAAGAAGTGGCCATGCTTTCAAGTGCACATCCTTCTCACGCCTTCTTTAAAGACAGATGGCAAACATTTCTGTCTTTTGTCATTGAAGGTTGGGTTCACATTGTCTTTGGATATGACCATGTTGTGTTCATCATCATCTTGTTGGCCGCAAGTGTGCAAATGAAACGATGGCTGTGGGTTTTAACTTCATTTACAGTGGCGCATGGCATGACTTATGCATTGGCTACTTTTGGCCTGGTGCAAGTGAAGCCCGAGTTGATTGAGCCCATCATTGCCATCACCATTTTGCTGACAGCGATGTTGAACCTCTTTAAAATTCAGCCCCGACTGCGCTTAGAAATGGCAGGCGTATTTGGACTTGGCCTTTTTCATGGGCTTGGTTTTGCCAGCGCCATGTCAATGCAATTGAATGGTGCGCGTTTTCCTGTTTCCACAGTTCTGGGGTTTAACTTAGGCGTAGAGATGGGGCAAGTTGCCATTGCTGCTGTGTTAGGCTTTGTTTTTTGGGCGCTCAAAAACCAGCCTGAATTGCTAGAAAAAATTCGCAATGGCATGATTTGGTTTGGTTTTTCTGCAGGTGCTTTTTGGTTATTTGAAAGAATTTAAATGAAATTTTTTTCTAAAACTTGTCAATTCATTGTCGGCTTTTTATTCTGTTTCAGCTCACTCAACGTGTTGGCTGCCGACAGCTACGACGCCGCTACAAACACTCTGACCATCTCTAGTGTGGCTGTTGGCGACACCCTCTACACCAACGTCAAAATTACAGTGGGCACCATCGTGAGTTTAGGCTCACAAACCCCCACAGACTCCTATGACACTTACAACGCACTGAACAACCAACTCACCATTCCTGCTGTCAGTGTGGGCACAGCCAACTACTACAACGTCGTCATTACGGTAGGCAACATTATCAGTGTGGGTGCCTCGTGCTCGGGCGTCACCACTTGTTATGCGGCCATTGTTGCGGCCGCCAACAGTTCAAACAGTTCTAGCGCCAAGTACTATGCACCTTCTCCATTTATCTCTGTGCTGCAACAAAGTTACAAAGCCACCAGTTTGGTTTCCGTAAGCGCATTGACCACTCGCAGCAGGTACATGCTTTCGGACAGTGCTACAGCAGGAACAGCAGGCAACTTTCTGACAATTGGTGACACCTACAACGCCACAACCGGCTACACCATCGATTCAAGCACCCTCAGCAGCACTTCAACACTGAACAACTATCTAAGCAAGTTGGTCATTGCGGTTTCAGATTCAAGCGGCAACTTTCGGCTTGACTCGCACTTGCATCCCAACAACGCGATTGATGCAGACACCAGCGATTCCAACAAACTCAAGTTTCGCAATAACTTTGGCAAGGCAACGGTCACCTATGGTTATGTGACGTTTACTTACGACAGCACCAATAAGTTGTTGCAAGCCAAGAAACGCTACAAATACAGTTACAACGCAAGCACTTACGCCGCTACCTACACAGAAGATACCGCATTTAGCGCTGCCAACTATTATGTCAAGCAAGAGAGTGGCGCTTACAAACTGGTGGCTGATGCATCATCTGCAACCAAAATTTACCTCTACAACTCGCCCCTTGATTTAAGCATTCCCACAGACTTGAATCCATCATCTATTGCTTCTGTGACCAATGCCGCTGCGTCATTTAAATCCGATTTCAATCCATCAAGCATTGAAGGCACATCTGGCACCATCTACAAAAAGATGAATGCGAAATACAAATCACAAGTTGCTTCTGTTGGCTCCAATTCAGATACAAAAACGGCAGCCGACACCATGCTAGCCAGCATTAAATCTACACTAACCGCCAACGGCGAGTCGCTCCGATTTGACACATCCGTTTATTCGGCCTTTCGAGACGGCTTGCTCAAATCAATCTTGGCCAGTGATTCCATTGCCGACAGTGCACCTGGTCAGAATCTGGTTCCCTATGTTTATTTCACCAATGAAAAAGATACGAGTGGCAAATACCACCCTTTCATGATCATCGTGACCTATGCCAATCCAGCTTGGCCCAATGGACTGAGAGACGTGCCTCGCCCGCCAGGCCAGGGGACTGCCGGCTATGGCGAATCTAATGTCACTCGGTATTCAAATCTTGGATTTTCATCCTTGCGCATTCCAATGAAAGACTATGGCAACGTCAGCGTTGTCACTGAAAATGCCTTGACGACAACATTGCTGAGTGACATGCCCAACACGACTCAAACCGCCGATGTCTACAACTTTGCCAGCAGAAATGACAACGGCATTCTGGTTGATGGCTCTGTGATGTTCCCAGCCTACAACAACGTTTTGGTACCCTCTCAATCTGCTGGCGAGTTGTCTGTTTACGGTTGTCACGTGGGGCAAGGTGGAGGTGGTCCACACTGCCATGCTGACGGCTACCAAAGTGGCAATCCTTTGGCCCTGTACAGCGATTCCGACTATGTGAACAAGACTCATCCACCGCTGATTGGGTTTGGTTACGATGGCATTGCTCTTTTTGGTCGATACAGAAGTAGCGATACGAGTATGCTGGGGTACACCACAACTCTGGACAACTTTGGCGCACACAACCACGACGGTATGGGCTATCACTATCACGCGCACACCGTAGCCAACTATCCGATTGCAAACTCAACCAAGACTTACACCTTGCAAGTCTTGATGAAAGGCGCTTACATCGGAAAAATCAACAGTGTGCCTTGCTTTTTAACAGCATGCTCTGTGACCGAATCAGACAAGTATGTTTACGGAAACTAATGCCAACGCATTGTTCCATCTTCACCATGAAAATTTAAGCCATGAGCAATCAGACCGTACTTTCAAAAAATACCAAATTGACTTTGGCCATGGTGGTGGCCTTGGCATTCATCTATGCGGTGCAGCCTTACATCTCTGAATTCATAGGCTCTGAAAAAAAGACGGCCCCCGAGCAAAAATCTGAGCCCAATGCCACATTACCAGCCGCCCCTCAAACTGAAACCACGCCGGCTCCATCGCTGATACCCGGCATCGATCCCTTCAAGGCGCATATCGAAAAGAACGGCACATCAGGCAACAAGGCTTCAGCCAGTACACCCCTGAAACCAAGTACCCTGCCAACGCTGCCTTCAGGCAACACTGTCAGCAGCGGCACAGACCCCTTTAAAGCATTTCTAGACGAGCAGAAGAAGCAATCCAAAGAGGCGGGTGTTTCGCCATTTGGCAAATAAATTACCTGACCGTTCCACCCTTGCATTGATGGGTACCGTTGCTGCCGGCTGCGTAGCTGTTGACACAGCAAAAGGCGAGCAAAGGTACGAGCCATGACATGCATCAATTCATGAATGAAACGCTTTATTTTTTCAGCTATCAAAAACTAATGATGGCGACTGGTATTTGATCGGTTAACCAAAAATCATCGACTGGCATATTGCGAACCAAAATGGGGTGCATAGAGGGATGCAAAGAAACTTGCGCCCGAGACAGGTTTTTACCGCCTTTCAGAACTATGTTCAACTTAATTTGTGGCAAATGGCCCTCCTCTTTGGAGATCGCATCGAGCATTATTTTCTGCGTTTTGATAATGTCTTGCCAATCAGAACCCGGCGGCCATTTCCATGCGTTTTGTTGAAGGGCTCTGCCATCCGGCCCTTGCAACTTGATCCCCTTCACCAAGTGGGCTTTGAGCTTTTTCATTTCAGACTCAAATACCTCTGGCTTCATTTCGGCGTATCGCTTTAAAAAAAGCGGCAAGGTGGTTTCTGGTGCCAATGCATTGAACATCAGAACGGCAGGGTCTAGCAAAAACTCTAAAGCAATGGTGCCATCTTCCATTTTTTGGACAAAGCCTTTGTTAATTTGTCGTTCATGCGCCTGTGGGCCTGAAGTGATCAAAAACAGAAGGCAGACAAAAATGATTTGAAAATAGCGACTTATTTTCAATTTTTAGCGCCCCAAGGCTGCAGGTGCAGCCCCAGCAGGTTGCTGAGGATTCAAGGCACCGGGTTGCTGCAATGGACGAGGTGCTTGCTGAGCTTGGGCTGCAGCGGGTGCCACATTGGGTTGAACCAGCGGTTGAACCAAGGGTTGCGCCATGCCAGGCAACTGGTTGTTCTGAACCACCGGCTTGGGCCTAGAACTGGCACCTGCTCCCACTTGGGCTGGCGCATTTGCGTCAGGACCTGCAGCATTGGCGCTGGGAAAATAAGTCATGTTGATGTTCTTCATCTCATTGATGCGATCAATCATGGCTACAAAATTAGGCGAATCTGCATGACCCAGCCAAGCGTTGCGATTGGCACTGATGACTGCAATTTGAAAGGGGGAGCAATTGGGGCCAAACTTTTGAAGCCAAGCTTTGGCGTTTTCTCCCCTCACTTGCACATCGTGCGTCTCGAGAGCAATGGCTTTCAAGTCAGCCACAATACAAGTTGAGTCTGCAGAGGAAGTGGTTGCTGCCGAGCCTGCCCTGGGTTTATTTTGGGCTAGAGCACCAGAAACAAAGACACACAAAACAATTCCCGACGCAGCCCAGTTAAATGCATTCATTTTGAAAGCCTTTGGTTGATCACCTGAGTGAATCGGCAGATTTTAGAACTTCTAAATGAAAAGAAGTTTTATTTTCAGCTACCAAAGAACAAATATTCCATGCCAAGTGAACTCAAGCCCGTTAAATTAACCATGGCAACATTGACCGTGCTTTCGGCAGCGGCCACGCCCAAAGCAGCCGGATTTGCATAATCGTTAGGGTTTAGCACCAAGCCTGGCACATTGGCCTGAACCAATTGGGTTACTGCTGCTTTGCTGGCACCGGGTCCTAACCTTGCATCAATGGCCAATTGGGTGAGTGCCTCGTAGCCCATACCCCGGTCAAAATAAAACAAACCAATACCGCGGAACTCTAAATTAGAGACACCCACTTTGCCAAAAATAGCACCCAATATTTTGGCGGTACGTGCTGCGCTTTCATTGGCCGCTGTGTCTAAGGCCCAATATTTGTCGACAAAGAATATTCTTTCTGTATTTTGTATCTCAAGATTTCCAGTCTCACCATTGGCTGATTCCAAGTTCCAATAGCCAGTTGCCATGTCTTTTTGGATCTTTGAGGTGGCCGCATTGGCCCAAATGCGCAAAATATCAACGCCTTCTTTGCCGTCAACAAAGTCGTTGCCGCCTGTGTAAGTAATTAAATTGTTTTGTAAATTGCCAATAATTACATCGTCATACAAGGTACCCACCACGTTTTCAATGAAGGTGCTGTTTGAGATGGCGACATTGTTAAATTTGGATGTGCCGTCTGTGTCTAAACCAATTGAGCTGGTTTTGCCTGGGCGCAAATCGATGGCGGCCGAAATGCTGGCATTTGAAGCGTCTAGGGTGTCTATGCCGCCATCGTCCAGAATAGACATGTTGGCACTTCCATCGGCTAAAGCATAGACATCGTTGGCGATTCCAAAAGAACGTGTGCCATAAAGTGCTCGCAATGCCTGCAAATCAAAACCGCCATACCAAGTGGGCCAAACGCCGCCAGAGCTGCTTGCCGAAATATCCAACATCAAGGTGTTGGTGGTCGTGGACAAAGAGTTCAGAAGCACCGTGGCCCCAGAAGTGTCGCTTTCGGTGAGGGGGTGCTGCAAACCCAGGGCGTGCGCTAGCTCGTGCAGCAACACGTAATAGCCTTCTTGTCCAGGCTGCATCAATGCAGCTGTTTCCACATCGAGCCATACTCCGCCAGATTTGGCATCGCCTTTGTTGGCATCGGGAATGAATGAATAGCCTCGTGTGGCGGTTTGCTGGTTAATGGCAAATTTGAGCTGCCCCGTATCACCACTTACCTCGGCAAAAGCCAAACCCGTTTGCTGCTGCAACACATACAAAATGTCTCTGACTGTTTGTTGCTGTGCCGTAGAAAAGGCTGTAAATCCGGTGCCCCCTTCACCCCCCGTTAAGGGCGCTTGCGTTAGGAAGCTGTAGGTCAAGGTCGTGGGCGTACCTAGCGCATTCTTTTGAAAGCCTTTGTAGCCTCGCAATAAGATTTCTTCACCAGCACGCGACAAATCTCGAAGCGCTGCCAAGTCATATTCGACATTGGTTTGCGTATCTTGGTCCCAAGCTGCAAAGGCTTCTATGTTGCGAAGTTCATAAATGAAGTTGGGATAATTTTGTGTGTAGAGCTTAATGTTTCGGCCATCGGCTGAAACCTGCAAAACCAAAGCCCCAAAATTGTCACTGGCTTTGTAACCAATGAACGCCTTGTCAGAACCACCTCTGCCATCGATGTAAATCAGTCCTCCTTGTCTGGACCAATTGCTGCCTAGGTAAAAGTAATCTGAAGTAGAAGTGCCGTAGCCTTTGTCGCCATTGCGCTGAAATCCATGAACGTTGTGAACGTTTACCAATGTGTCTCTGCCGCCATGACCATCCAAAGCATAGCCAGCTTCCATGTCGACAAAAATGGTACCTGGCGAATTCCAGTACCAAACACTGGCCCACGCATTGGCAACTACGCCTTCAGGCACGATCAGAGTGTCGTTGCCTGCCATGCCCTGCCCAGTACCACCCGCTTCAATGGTGATGATGTCATCACCCTCTTCACCGTGATAGCGGTCACCCGACTTCACAGTGACAACATCTTTGCCTGGGGTGCCTCTAATTTCAGCCATGCTTGTCTTTCAAGGGCACTTAAATAAACCCAACGGTCTTGGTTGGAAAATTAAGCAAGTTAGGCATGACTGCCACAGCTTGAGCAGGGGTCAGTCCCATCCATTGAATGAGGTCGGCCATGAATTGGTCAGAAGAGAATTGAGGTATCCACTGACCTCGTTTGGGGTCATAGGAAGAAGCATCGTCGGGGCCACCCGTTTGAAGTGTTGGGAATGTGTTGCCATACACCACACCACCTTTCACAGGTCCTCCCAAAGCAAACCAATGGTTTCCCCATGCATGGTCAGACCCAGCGCCTGCTGCTGGGTCTAGCGTTCTGCCAAACTCACTCATGACGACAGTAATCACATCGTTGTTCATGCCTGCCGCTTGAATCGACGCGTCAAAGGCATTCATGCTTGTGGCCACTGCATTCAACCGAGTCTCGAGACCAGGATTGCTCATGTCAGTTGATAGCTGATCGGTGTGTGTATCGTAGCCACCGTCTTGCACCAAATAGACTTGACGCCTTGCACCGGCCTGTTTGCTGTAGGGTAATTGTTTGGCCAAAAATCTTAAATCTCTGCCGATTTGACTGTCTGGGAAAGTACCCACAGGCTCAGGGCCTAAGCGCTGTCCTTGAGCAAACTCGACTGTGTCTAAATAAGCTGCTCTCAAACTGCGCGTAAATTCGTATTCATACGAATTTGAAGATTGCAACTTGGTGGCCCATTCAATTCTTTGGCGATAAGGATCGCTGGCACTTTCTAAGTTAGCACGACCCCAATTGGAACTGCCACCACTGTTGGCAAAACTGAGTGCGGTGTTGTTGCTAATGACCGCGGTGTAATCGCGTGACAATGCCACCAAAGGTTGCTTGGCTTTTAACTCAGCAGGCATCAAGTCTAAGGCGCGTCCACCCCACCCTGTGAGGTCTTCTGCACCCATCCAACCCTGAATCCATTGCTCTTGATCGGCATGTGACCCCATAAACGGTGGCAACTTGGCTGTGTAATTTTTAAACTGCTCCATGGTGGTAGGTTGCACCAAGGCACCGGTATTGGCCACAATGGCCAAACGCTTTTGCTCGAATAAATCTGCAAAAGATCGAACACCCGGCGACAAAGAAAACTGGTGCTGCATGTAGGTGCCAGACAAGCGAATGAGGCTGTCTTTTGCCAAGACCAACGAAGGCCGGGCTTTTGCATAATCGTTGTAAGCGGCATCGGTAGGAATGAGCACATTGTTGCCATCAAAACCACCCGACAAAAAGACCACCACCAAGGCTTTGTAATCGGCGGCTTGCACATCTTTGATGCTGCCCAAAGTTGCGCCCAAGCCCAACAATGAAACACCACCGGCATGCGTTAAAAATTTTCGGCGATTGATCATTTAATCACTCCAAAGGCTGGTGAAAGTGAGGCCATGTCCAGCATGACGCCTGCCAAGTCCAAAGGTTTATCGCGTTTCCAATACGATTTATTGGCGTCAATCAAACTCTTGGCCAAGGTAGCAGGTATGGCGCCCCTGAAATAACGTTCACTGAGCAAATCAAGCAACTTTTCATCGGAAATGGCTGCTGCCGTTTTAATGGACTCCGTATCGCAGCCAGCATTGTTGAGAACAGTTTCATCGCTCATGACACTGCTAACTTGCCACATTCGATTTCCAAATTCATTGGAGTTCAACAATTTTTGCTCGGGTGCCAACACATTGGTACCTTGCGTTCGATGGTTGGGTGGGTAAAAATTAAAGACCGTGTAGGCCTGCAAAGGCTGTTGGTTGTAGTTTTGCCAAATGTCGCTAGGGTTGTTGGGCTGCCTAACCGCTGCACGACAGCCTAGTCCTCGCATGATGTTAAGACTGAGTAAAAAGGGCTCCTTGATACGCCCAAAATTTTTGGTAGAGCGCCCAGGCACATCGCCATAGCGTGCTTCTGAATCCGTCAGAATGGCCGTGATCACTTTGGCCAAATTGCCTTTGGTATCTCTGAATACGGTGGCCACACGCTCAAGGTAGGCGGGCGATGGGTCGCTGGTCGTCATGCCTTGAATAAGTCGCAAAGAGACAAAGGGGGCTGTATTGGGATGCGTGACTAAAATCTCAATCAGGCTGTCTAAGTCTTTCACAGCATCTTGACCCGCCGGTATGGTTTTACCCAGCACTAGCTTAGAGCCAGTGTCGTGTTGATCAGAATAATTTGCCTGCATCGGCTTGGCATGGTTGGCAAAGTTAGAACCCATGCGTTTTTCATTGGGATCGGCAAAGTCCCAACCAGTGAGTGCCCGGGTCACTTCAATCACATCTTTTTGGCTGTACGTTTCAAGTGGCTTACCTGCCGCATCTTTTTTAAGCGTTCCATTCAAATTGAGTTGCACCAAGCCCACCGAAAACAATTGCATCAATTCGCGGCCGTAGTTTTCATTCAATTGCCAACGCCTGTTCTGCGAATTGTCTAGGTAGTGACCCATCCCTGGGCTGCGTGTAATGGCCTTGAGTAAATCACCATACTGTCCAAAGGCATTGCTTTGAAGCAAGTTCCAGTATTCCAAGCCACCGTAGAGCTGAATTTTGCGCGTTGACACCACCAAGAAATTGGACAACACCCAACTTGTTTTCACACGCAGTTGATCTTCCGAACCTATAAAGAAGTTGTAGGTGCTGACTTTGTGGTGCTCATCCATTCTTTGGCCAGCGGCTTTGTCCAAATTGAGATCGTATTCAATGATGCTGGGCGGCGTGAAAATTTGGGTAGCGGGCAAGGACAATTGCTGCGCAATCCATGCTTCCGCGCCCAAGGCTTTGACTTGCGCAACTGATGCAGGCGAAGGCCCCATTGAGGCGTGGTCTAGTAAGCGCGATGCAGCGTAATGATTACCTTTGGTGCCATTGACCAAGGCAGCCACTTGTCCAGTTAAATTGGCAACACCCCAGCCGTCTTGTCCGCCACAGCCAGGCAACAAAGCCAGCAAAGGCATCAAGGCCCAAACAAAAAGTTTTTTCATGTAAGACACCTATCCATTCGTAGAAACAGGGATGTAAGACAGCCCAGTTGTAGCCAAACCCACCAAATCGGTAGCCACAGGATTCAAGCTTAAGTTAGAGGCGTAGACTGCCAAGCCTTCAATGCTGTAGGTTTGATTCTGAATCCAGCCCACGTAAAGACTTTTTACCTCAGGTGTGGGCAAAGTACCCATCAGGCGTTCGTATAAAAAATCTACCACTTGGCCAGAATCTGAAGCGTTGACACCGAGCTTGATTTTCAGAGCCTCAGTCATCAGTTGAGAAGCACTGTAACTTTTGTTGTCTAAGAAATCTAAACAAATACCCACATAGGCCGGCACGCCAACAGCCTCCTTGCCAAACACCAAACTCAATGTTTTAGCAGCTATTCCAGCACGTCCATCGATGTCGAAGGCCACGCTCTTGTCATTGAATTGAATGCGCTCCATGCTTTGAAGATAGTCAGAGCCCTCGGTGTAATCCAATCGGGTAACGTCCAGTCCAGACGACTTTGACTTGAGGGCGTAGTCGTTGCTGGCACCCTTGTAAACCATGGTGTCCACACCTGGCCCACCATCAAAACTGTCACTCCCAACCGTATTGACATAGGCGTCTGCAATTTCGAGTGACAAAGTTTTGTCTGAAAACTCAACTTGTTCTACATTGCGCAAAACCACTTTGTCGCTACTGGACGCACCTGAAATGGCATCCAAATAGGTGGTGCCTTGAATGGTCGTAACTTTGAATTTGCTAGAAGGCCAATACACATAAACCGTGTCAAAGCCTTTTTTGCCATCAATGAAGTCTGAGCCGCCTAAGGGACGAATGTAATCATCGGCATCGGTGCCATTGATGACCTCCGAGCCTTTGCTTAATTTACCGTCGATTAAATTGGCCAATTTGTGTCAGTGCATTGCAACGTCTATTTGATGCAACACTTTACAACAGTCATCGAATTTATAAGTGGGTACTGCCAAATACCAATGTGCCGAGTCAGGATTGTTTGTTGCGCGGGGCTCAAGCGCCAAATGCAAACATATCGGATGTGTATACAGAAGTTAACGTTTTACCCATCAGGGTCACATTCAAACCCGTGTCTAGCACATAGGTCACACCTGTGCTGTCTTCAAAACTGCCGGTTACGTGAGAGACCAAATCGGCCAAACTTTTCACACCCGGTATATTGAACTTCATCACATCACCCGAGGCAAAGTCGCCCAGCGTCACATGACCTGCAGCGCCCAACAAGAAGGTGTCCTTGCCTGAGCCGCCATAGAGCACATCGTAGCCACCGCCACCACTCAATACGTCGTTGCCAGACCCACCCAACAAGGTTTGGTTGAAGGTATCTGCTACCAAAACACTGCCGGCGCTGCCCGCTACATTCACGCTGCCAGGACCTACTAAAACCAGATTAGAAATGTTGCTAATTTGCACTGCCGCATCGCTGGTCAGATTGAACAAGTTCAACACAGAAAAATCATTCACTGTGGTGCTTCCCACCAATTGCAAAGTATCCCCTTGAGGATCGCCAGCGGGGGTGAGCAAACGTGCGGCATAAATGGCCGCCGCCTTGGCAGATGCGCTGCTGCCAGTGGTCGAGCCGCTTGTACCACCAGAACTGGCATACGTCGCTAAGGTGTCTAAGGCTGAAGAGACTACCGACTTGTAAGCGGCTGTTGAAGCACTGATTTGATTGACAGGGAAAAACTGCTCCAGCAAGTTATTGAAATACGTTTTGGACTGCGTGGAGTTGATCACGGTAGACGGGCCCGTGCTGTCCAAGTTCACACTGGGCGGTAAGCTCACATTCAAGCTGAGCGCCTTGTCGGCCACGTCGCCATTGGTGGTGGCATTGGGTGAAGCCACAATTTTGGTGGCACTGACAATGCCAGTGGGGCTGGCTGTACTGGTTTGATCCAGTTTTAAAACCAAACTGTCGAGTAATTTGTATTGGCTAACCGAGCTGGCATCAGAAATGGACGGCAAATAAGTTTGAAGTTGCGTCAAACTGAGTTTGTTGGCATCACTCACCGCTACCAATGTAGGATTGAGAGCCGCATCTAACAAGGCAGGCGCAACTGCCGTGGTAAAGGAAAAACTGGCATTGGCGGCCAAAGCATTGCTGGCGGCATCTTTCACAGAGCCTGCAGAAAAGACCACAAAATAGGTTTTACCTTGCGCTAAATTGGCAGTGGGGTCAATCGAAACTGTGCTGCCACTGAAACTCAATTTGGTGCTGCTGGCCACATTGAACGATTCCACCAAAGCACCTGTGGCACTGCCGGTGCGCAAAGAAATCGTACCTGTATTGGCACTGATCGCTTCACTGAAAGTGGCTACCAAATTCATGCCCAAATCGGCTACAGCCACAGCCACCCCAGTTGCGGAAGTATTGGCACTTACAAAAGTGGGCGCCGTTTTGTCCACAGGCAACGCTGCAGTGGTCAATGAAAAATTGGCACTGCTAGCCAAAGCATTGTTGGCACTATCTTTCACAGAGCCAGCAGAAAACACCACAAAATAAGTTTTGCCTTGCGCCAAATTGGCTGTGGGGTCAATGGCAACTGTAGATCCACTGAAACTCAGCTTGGTGCTACTGGCCACATTGAAAGACTCCACCAAAGTGCCAGTGGCACTGCCCATGCGCAAGTCAATGGTGCCTGTTCTGGGCGTAATGGCTTCACTGAATGTGGCTATCAAATTCATGTCCAAATCGGACACAGCCAACAGAGCACCGGTTCCTGGCGTATTGGCAGACACAAAGCTTGGGGGTGTTTTGTCAACGGGTGCCGCCGCAACCGTTGTGAATTCATAAGATTGGCTTGCCGCCAAGGCATTGCCCGACAGATCCCTGACCACGCCATTTGGTAGCACCACCACATAGGCATTGCTGTTCAGCAAATTGGCTGTGGGGTCGATGGTCAGTACATTGCCAGCAAGGGTCACCTTGCTGCTGGTAGCCATGTTGAACGACTCAACCAGCAAACCCGCTGCAGAGCCCAAACGGAGCTCAATGTTTCCAGTACCTTTGGCAACAAGCTCATTGAAAGTCAGTACCAAATTGGTATCAACTGCTACATTTTTACTTGAAGCCTCAGGGCTGTAAGTACTTACCAACGGAGGATCTGTTTCATAAACGGGTGGTGTCACCGACTGACCAGCTACGTTCAGCGCCACCTGCAACACATTGGCATTGGTTTGTGAAGACAAATAGCTCACATTGTCAAAGCGTTCCTCTGCCACCACAAAATTGACAGGCGTCAATGAAGCCTGTGTGTATTCAAAAGTGAGGACATTGGTGGTGCCACTGAAGTTACTGCTTCCAGACCAGCCACCCAACCTTAAAACACCAGTAGTCAGGCCCTTAGCATCAAAGGCTGTGACATCGGATTGCGCCGCATTGCCAATTACCTTGACAGAGCTTGAATCGACCGCGGCCAGCGCTGGGTTCCAACGCAAGTCAAGCAGAAAAGTAGAGTAACCATCCAACCCAGGCGCCACATTGGGGCTGATGCCAATGGTCACAGACACCTTAGACCCGGAGGTACTGGTGCTGATGAGCTTTGGGGTAATGGTAAGCATCTTGCGTGAGGGATTTTTTGATTTGTCCCCCTTGTTATCGGTTTCAAAAAGAAAAACTAAAGGTGCTTCAAATTAGAAATCTGGTCCATGTTGGCACCAAGTCACCGATTGGCGTTACACCTGAACTTCTTGAGCAATTGAGCTTCATCAGTTCAAATGGTCACTAAGGAAGACTATTTCCACTGGTTTTGAAAGAATTTTTGACAAGGTTTTGCTATGCCGCCACCCATTTCAGCCTTAACAAAGGGTATTAGGTTCGAAAGTACTTTAGGAACAGCCTCAAGTACCAACCTGAAGCTTGAGAACCTCACGCTGTCCTCATCCGGCAGCGTGTTTATGCCCGACGGCGCCTCCACTGCCGATTTGCTCAACGCCACTGCAGGTGGCGTGCTCATCACCGTGAACCCCAGCATTCAGGCCACTGCCAAGTCAGTCACGCTGATTGAAGGCAAGTTCTTGGATCTTGCCTTGGAATTCAATGGACTCGGATTTTTCAGATTCAAAGTATCGCCCGGGTTAGATCAGCCCACAGTGTCAGCGTGGTTGCCCGAGAGAACAGAGCACACCATAGCGGTAGGCTACAACAGCACGAGCAACATTCTGACGGTGAGTGTGGACGGCACCTCAACGCAAACGAGCACGGACTTCTCGGGTTTTGAGAGCACGGCCAACTTGAAGGTGGCCAACCCTGGTAATGGCTCGGCTGCTGCGGCTGGCACCTATGATGGCTTCATAGGTCAGTTGGCACTGTTCAGGTCTGAGCCTAGCATGGTGCAGCTAGACCGCATGAGCAGCAACCCCGATTCTTTGCGCGCAGACTACGCCAGCATTGATTTGCCCACAAGCAGCAAAGTAGACGGCGTGAACTCACGCGCCGAGGTTCAAAAATTTACGGTCACTGGTCCATCCACTGGTACGACGATTAGCTTCTTGAGCACTGCCACCACCATTTTGAGCGGCGAATCTGCAACGGATGTAGCTACCAAGATAGCAGCCAACATCACTGCGACCAAAGGACCAAGTTCCAATATCGACACCATCACCGCCTCTGGCGCTGAACTGACGGTGACGTACCTAGCTTCTGCGGGAGATGTAGCTAACGCCGCTGCCGTTACTGCGGTCAATGGTATTGCCTTTAGTGCTGCCACTGAAACAACCAAAGGCGTCACCACCACCTCTGAGACCCAAACGGTTGTGGTCACAGGCACAGCCACAACGGCTGATGCGGTTCAGTACTTGGGTGTGGCTTCTGCACCTGTGGCTGCTAGTGCTGCAGCCAGCAACGTGG
>CANKOT010000019.1 GCA_947484245.1 Comamonadaceae bacterium | reverse complement strand
TTCAAGGAAAGGATTTTCGTCGAGCATTTGCTCAACTTCTTGACTGAGCTCTAGGGTAGAGAGTTGAAGCAGCCGAATGGATTGTTGCAACTGTGGCGTGAGCGCCAAGTGCTGGGACATCCGAAGGGAAAGGCTTTGCTTCATGGTCCCTCCATCACATTCGGAAGTGTTCGCCGAGGTACACACGGCGTACGTCGGCGTTGTTGACGATGTCTTGCGGGGTGCCTTGCGCCAGCACACGACCCTCACTGATGATGTAGGCGTGGTCGCAAATGCCCAATGTTTCGCGCACGTTGTGATCGGTGATCAGTACGCCAATGCCGCGCTCTTTCAAGAAGGCAATGATGCGCTGAATTTCAATGACGGCAATGGGATCGATGCCTGCAAAGGGCTCGTCGAGCAAAATGAAGCGCGGCCCTGTGGCCAAGGCGCGCGCAATTTCGACACGCCGCCGTTCGCCGCCAGACAAGGCCAAAGAAGGTGAGTCGTGCAAATGGTCAACGCGCAAATCTTTCAACAACCCATCGAGCCGCAGTTTGATTTCTGTCTCGTTGAGTGGCTTGCCTTGGTCATTGAGTTGCAACTCTAAAACCGCGCGCACGTTTTCAGCCACTGTGAGTTTTCTAAAAATGGAAGCCTCTTGTGGCAAATACGACAAGCCCATGCGAGAGCGGCGGTGAATGGGCATGCGGGTAACGTCTTCGCCATCGATCAAGATTTGACCACCATCGGTGCGCACCAAGCCCACAATCATGTAGAAGGATGTGGTTTTGCCAGCGCCATTGGGGCCAAGCAGTCCGACGACCTCGCCTTTTTCAACTTTGACGGAAACGTCAAACACCACCTGACGGCTGCCATATGACTTTTGCAAATGCCTCGCTTCTAAACTGCTGACGAGACTTTGCTCACTCATGGCTTGTCGGCCCCAGGGCGAGGGCTGCTTTTTAAAACTGGGCCGACCACGGGAGGGCTTGTTTCATTGGTTTTGGGACGGGGCGTGATGGTGGCTCTGACGCGTTGGCCACCAGCGTTGCTGCCTGCCCCACTGGGTTTGCCATCCACGGTGAAAACTTCGGTGGTGTTGTTGACCAAAATTTGTTGCCCTTGAATTCGGTCTGCCACGGCCGAGCCTCGCAACAAGCGCAACTCAGCACGTTGCGTGAGTGTGAGGGTGTTGGCTTGGCTGTTGTAGATGGCTGTTTCGGCTTCGCCTTCGGTGAATTCGTCAAGGCCTTCGCGTTTTTGGCGAAAGAAAACACGTTCGCCAGGTTCGGCCCACAGCTTGGCCACCTGGTTGCCTTGGTTGTCTTGCTTGACTTCCATCTTGGCCGCTTTAAGGACCAAGGTGCCCTTGGTCATCAGCACTTTGCCTGTGAAAGTTGTGAGTTGTTGCTGGTCGTCGTGTTTGAGGCTGTCTGCCTCGACGTTCATGGGCTTGTCTCGGTCAGCTTTTTCGGCGAAAGCAAACTGCGCCGTGAAGACGGCAGCCAGAATACAGAGCAGTGTGGTGAGCTTGATTTTCATAAAGGCGCGAATCTTGCTTGATTGTAGGTCTTCAGATTAAAGTCAAGCCGATTTGATGAAAAAATGCCGAAAAAAAGCCCGCCGAAGCGGGCAGATGTGCAACACCTTAGTTTAATCAGGCGCGGATCAGTCGCGGATCGGTTGCAGATCAGGCACGGCCTTGTCGAACTTGTGACAACAAAGAGTCGGTCACTTGCAATGCGCGATCCATGTTGCCTGCCGAAGTGCCGTCAATGTAGTACTTGCCCGCGACGCCCAAAGAAGGAACACCTTCAACCTTGAAATCGTTTTGCAACTGCACCGCACGCTTGAGTTTGCTGGCCACGCCAAAAGACTTCGCGGTGTCTGCAAATTTGGTTTTGTCGACGCCTTGCTTTTCAACCCAAGCCAAAATGCTGGCATCGGTGTTCAAGAGCTGGCGCTCGACATGGATGGTATGGAAGACTTTGACATGCAGCTTGTCTAACAAACCCATGGCTTCTAAAGAGAAATACAAGCGTTGTTGGGGCGCGAAGTCGTCTCTGAAAGCAACAGGGATGCGGCGCACCACCACATCCTTGGGCGCATTTTTGATCCATTGACCAAAAGCGGGTTCAAAACTGTTGCAGTGACCGCAGCTGTACCAAAAAAATTCGATGACTTCAATTTTGCCAGTCTCTGTTTCTGTGGGAACAGCGCGGGCTAGCTTGATGAAGTCTTTGCCCGCCACAAATTTGGCAGGGCCTTGCGCAAAACTAGGGCTACTCAGACCTAAAGCGCCAAGCGCAGCAGCTGTGCCCAATGTGGCTAAAGAAAATTCGCGACGTTTCATACGGTACTCCTGGTCAATAGGTGTTTGTCATTGATTTGAAAATCTCAGCGTTGGACGCGCACCAAGGCGGCATCCATGCCGCTGGCATCGAGGCGAGATTTGATTTTTTCAGCTTGCTCTTTGTCATCAAAGGGGCCGCTGCGAACCCGGAAAATAGCACGTCCGGCTTGCTCACGTTCACTCACTTTGGCTTCAATGCCCATCATGGAAAGCTTGGCTTTCTGAGCGTCCGCATCGGTTGCAGATTTGAAGGCACCCGCTTGAACAAAGTAGGTAAAAGGATCGCTTGCAGCGGCAGCTTTGGCTGCCGGCTGAGGTGTGGCTGCTGGCGGTGGTGCGGCGGCTGGCGCAGTTGCGGAGGGCGGCGAGGGCGGCACAGCAGCAGGCTGTGAAGCCGGTGCAGGGGCCGTTGATTTTTTAAGCAAATCGGCTAGGGGGTCGGCCGTGACAGCGGGCGCAGGCGCATTCGGGTTGGGGGTATTTGATCCAGCATTGCCAGCATTTGCAGCGGCGGCGGCTGCTGCTGCAGCTTCAGGGGTCACTTCGGGCGTGGCAGGTTTGCTTTGCAATGCGCCATTCGGATTCCAGTCTTTGTTCTTCTCGGTTTCGATCGCATCTTGGCCTGCTGAGCGAGTTTGATTTTTGTTGCTAAAGGGCATGGGCACTTTGGTCACGTACATGGCCACGCCAAGTGCCACCGTGAGACCAATGACCAAACCCAGAACAAAGCCGAGCAAGGTACCACCGCGCTGGCGTTGGATGTTGGAGTGGGACATGTTGTGATGTGCTCTCAAAGTCATTTTGAAAAAGTGGCGACCAAATTACATTTGCTCAGGCGCGGACACACCCAAGATTTTCAAGCCATTTTGCAAGACTTGCGCGCAAGCTGCAACCAAGGCCAAGCGAGCCAATTTGAGCGACTCGTCTTCGACCAAAATGCGTTCGGCATCGTAGTAGCTGTGATAGCTGGCCGCCAAGTCGCGCAAGTAAAAGGTCACATCGTGCGGGGCAAAATCTTCTGAGGCCGCCGTGAGCATTTCGGGATATTTGGCCAAGAGCAACATAAGGGCTTGCGCTTTGGGGTTGTCCAAACTGGACAGGTCTGCTTTGGCCAAGCTGGCCACATTGCCGCCCCACGTGCGCAAGATGGAGTGAATGCGAGCGTGGGCGTACTGCACGTAGTAAACGGGGTTGTCGTTGTTTTTGGCCAAGGCCAAATCAATGTCAAACACATACTCGGTGTCAGGCTTGCGGCTAAGCAAGAAAAATCGCACCGCGTCTTTGCTGGTCCACTCAATGAGGTCGCGCAAAGTCACATAGCTGCCAGCACGTTTGGAAATTTTCACTTCTTCGCCACCGCGCATCACGCGCACCATGGTGTGAAGCACATAGTCGGGATAGCCTTGGGGTATGCCTGCACCAGCGGCTTGCAACCCTGCACGAACCCGTGCAATGGTGCCGTGGTGGTCGGTGCCTTGAATGTTGACCACCTTGGTAAAGCCGCGCTCCCATTTGGTAATGTGATACGCTACATCGGGGACAAAGTAAGTATAGGTGCCGTCGCCTTTGCGCATCACTCGGTCTTTGTCGTCACCGTAGTCGGTCGACTTGAGCCACAGCGCGCCATCTTGTTCGTAGGTCTTGCCGGCTTCTTGCAGCTTCTTGACCGCACTGTCCACGCGGCCGCTGGTGTAGAGACTCGACTCGAGGTAGTAGTTGTCAAACTTGACGTCGAAGGCTTTCAAGTCGAGATCTTGTTCGTGGCGCAAATAGGCCACGGCAAATTCGCGCATGCCGTTCAAATCGCTCAGGTCGCCACTGCCCGTAAATTCGCGGTCGTCAGACTTGACGGTTTTTTGAGCCAAGAAATCTTGCGCAATGTCTTGGATGTAATCGCCGTTGTAGGCGGCTGCGTTTTCACCGCTGGGCCATTCAGCATCACCCGGCTTGAAGCCTTGTGCGCGCAACTGGGTAGAGGAAGCCAAGGTGTTGATTTGGACGCCCGCGTCGTTGTAATAAAACTCGCGGTACACCGACCACCCTTGCGTGGCAAACAGATTGCAAATGGCATCGCCCAAAGCAGCTTGGCGGCCATGACCCACGTGCAGTGGACCGGTGGGATTGGCTGATACAAACTCCACCAACACTTTTTCCTTGCGCTCAGCTTGTTTGCCAAAGCACGAGGCCGCATGCAGCACTTCTTGGATCACGAATTGCTTGGCGCTGGGTTTGAGCTTGAGGTTCAAAAAGCCCGGGCCTGCAATGTCGATGCTTTCCACCCATTGGCTGAATGCGGGTGTGGCCATGAGCGCACTGCGCAGGGCTTCGCCCACTTGTCTGGGGTTTTGACCCAAAGGTTTGGCCAAGGTCATAGCTGCCGTGCAGGCCAAATCGCCATGGGCGGCCACCTTGGGGGATTCAAAAGTGGCCTTGGCACCTGCACCTGCGTGCAGGCGTTCGAGTTCGGCGGCAAGGGCCGAGAGTAATTCTTGTTTGGCTTGAAGCATGTCCTGATTTTACGGGGCGCTTTGCCAAGTTGCGGGCAAGCTGTAGTGATGCTTTAAAAAGTCGATCCAAAGCCGCAAACGCAGGGGCAAGTGCTTGCGTTGGGGGAAAACGCCGTAAATGCCATTAGGCGGGGCTGCAAAATGGGCCAAAACCTCGACCAACTGGCCCGATTGAATGTCGTTTTCCACCTCCCACGTGCTGCGCCAGGCAAAGCCCATGTGGGCCAGACACCAGCTGTGCAGCACTTGGCCGTCGGAGCAGTCTAGAGGGCCGTTGGGTCGCAGATGCGTCACTTCAGGGCCTTCTGGGTTGTCTGGCGAGGCTGTTTTGAAGGCCCATCCGCGAGTTTGCGACGCGTCACTGGAAAGCGTCAGGCAGCTGTGATGCAACAAATCTGATGGGTGTTGGGGGGTGCCATGCTTGGCCAAATAGGTCGGTGTGGCGACGCAAAGTCGCCGGTTGTCGGCCAGTCGCACGCTGACCAAGGAAGAATCTGGGAGGTCGCCTACTCGCACGGCAAAGTCAAAGCCTTCGGCGGCCAAGTCGATGACCCTGTCGCTGAGGTTCAAAGAAATTTTGACATCGGGATGTTGGGCATGAAACAAAGGGGCGAGTGGCGCGACATGGCGGCGTCCAAATCCTGCAGGTGCTGTGATGCGCAAATGGCCGCTGGCTTTTAAGCCACCGGCTGAAACACTGTCTTCGGCATTGGCGACATCGCTTAAAAGGCGTTGGCAGTTCTCTAAAAAAGCGCTGCCTTCGTGCGTCAGGCTGATTCGGCGAGTGGTTCGCAAAAGCAACTTCACACCCAAGTGCGACTCCAGCGCATCAAGTCGCCTGCCAATGATGGCTGGCGCAACGCCTTCAGCTCTAGCGGCCGCACTCAAGCTGCCACGCGTTGCCACTGACACAAAAGATTCGAAAACTTTGAGTTTGTCCATGCTTCAAGTGCTTGCTGGTTTGCGGTTCAGTCCGCCTCGTTGGGAGGGCTTAGTTTTTGAATGTCTTCAGCGCTGTAGCCTAGGCTGCTTAACAAGGCTGTGTTGTGTTGGCCTAAGTGGGGTGCTGACTGGCGAACTTTCAAACGCGCTTGATTCAAACTGAGCGGCAAGAGAACGGTGTTGATTTCGCGGCCGTCATTGAGTTGAACGGGGGCCAGGCCGCCAGTGGCCAACAGGTGGGGGTCCTGCAGCAATTCATGGGGCGCGGTGATGGGTGCATAAGGCAATGAATTTTTATCGAACACATCGCTTAAATGGGCTGCTGAAAAATCTTTCAGTCTGTCGCGCAAAAGTGGAATCAACCATTCGCGCGCCTTCACACGGTCGTTGTTGGTGAGCAAGCGAGCGTCACTGAACAGGTCGGGATAGTGGAAGACATCACAGAAAATTTTCCAAGCTGTGTCGCTGACCACCGCCAAGAAAATTTGTTCGCCATCTTTGACCACAAACACATCGTAGACAGCCCATGCTGAAATTCGCTCTGGCATGGGCGCTGCGGCTTTGCCTGTGACTTGGTATTGCATCATGTGCTGTGCCACCAAGAACACATTGTTTTCAAACAGCGCACTTTGCACTTCTTGGCCGATTCCGGTTTGAGTGCGTTGTGCCAGAGCGGCCATAGCACCAATTGCGCCAAACATACCGCCCATGATGTCGTTGACGCTGGTGCCTGCTCGCAAAGGATCGCCGGAGCGGCCTGTCATGTAGGCCAAGCCACCCATCATTTGCACCACTTCGTCAAGGGCGGTGCGGTGTTCATAAGGGCCAGGCAAAAAACCTTTGAGTGAGACGTAAATCAAGCGGGGGTTGAGTTTCTTCAAGGTGGCGTAATCAAGCCCTAGTTTTTCCATCGTGCCTGGCTTGAAGTTCTCACTGAAGATGTCGGCGGTGGCAATCAAACGAAGAACCGCTTCTTTGCCTTCGGGGGTTTTCAAGTCAAGCGCTAGACTTTTTTTGTTGCGGTTGAACAGCGGAAAAAAACCTGCGCCAGAGCCCAAGAGTTTGCGGGTGTTGTCGCCTTCGTGGCCATGGCCAAAAGGCTCAACTTTGATGACCTCTGCACCCAAGTCGGCCAGCACCATGCCGCATGTGGGGCCCATGACCATGTGCGTCAATTCGACCACGCGAATGCCCTCATAGGGCAGGCGCGACTCTGTCGTGTCAGACATGGGCCCTGCCATTGGCAAGCCCTAAGCCGCGCGTGTTGTGCATGTGTGCTGCGCCTGTTTTGTGGGCCGTTGGCATGGTTTTCTCTGGGTTGAAGCAATTCAAGCTTTTCAGCGATGAACAATGTTTTCACTAATTTTGACGTATTTGGCCCCAACCTTTGCAAAAAAGTCACAAGTCAAAGGATGTTTCTCTAATTTATGAACCCTGAAACATCGAATAAAGTGAGGTTTATTAAGGAAAAGCTGATTGCTTCATTCCCACATGCTGTTCAATACGGCTGAGATTTGTTTTTATTTTTAAAAGAGGCCCCCATGACCGACCGCATTGCCATCCACGGACTCCACGTCGCCACACCGCTGTATCGTTTTATAGAAGACCAAGTGCTGCCCGCTGTGGGCGTTCAAAGCAAGACCTTTTGGGCGGGCTTTGATGGCATTGTGAAAGACTTGGCGCCAGTGAACATGGCCCTGTTGGCCGAGCGTGATCGCATTCAATTGGAAATGGACAAGTGGCACACAGCCAACCCAGGCCCAGTGAGCGACGCCAAAGCCATGAAGGCGTATCGCAAACAGTTGACCTCCATTGGCTACTTGGTGCCCGAACCCAAGAGCCCGAAAGCCACCACTCAAAACGTAGACGCCGAATTGGCGGTGTTGGCTGGCCCTCAATTGGTGGTGCCCATTTTGAATGCACGTTATGCACTCAATGCGGCTAACGCACGTTGGGGCTCGTTGTATGACGCTTTGTATGGCACCGACGCATTGAGCGAAGCCGATGGCTGCGAAAAAGGTACAGGCTACAACCCCAAGCGCGGCGCCAAAGTGATTGAGTATTGCCGCTATGTGCTTGACCGTTGCGCGCCCTTGAAAAAAGGCTCGCACATTGACAGCACGGGCTACAGCGTGAGTGGCGGAAAGTTGGTGGTGAGCTTGAAATCGGGTAGCACCACCTTGGCCGATGCCAAGCAACTTTTGGGCTTTCAAGGCGACGCCAAGGCACCTACGTCATTGCTGTTCAAGCACAACGGTTTGCACCTCGATTTGCAAATCAACAAATCACATCCCATTGGCAAAACAGACCCAGCGGGCGTGTCCGATTTGGTGGCAGAAGCTGCGCTTTCCACCATCTTGGATTTGGAAGACTCGGTGGCAGCCGTTGATGCCGAAGACAAAGTGCTGGCCTACAGCAACTGGCTGGGTATCTTGCAAGGCACTTTGTCAGAAGACGTGCAAAAGGGCGGCAAAACTTTCAAACGCACCTTGAATGGCGACCGCGTGTACACCAAGCCGAGCGGCAAAGGCCACGAAGTGTTGCATGGCCGTTCTTTGTTGTTCGTGCGCAATGTCGGTCACCTCATGACCAATCCCGCCATTTTGTACAACGCAGCAGACGGCACTCAAAAAGAAATTCCAGAAGGCATTTTGGACGCCATGATTACCACCACGTGCGCCATGGCCGATTTGCAAAAGAAGAAGGGTGTCGATTTACGCAACAGCCGCACTGGCAGCGTTTACATCGTGAAGCCCAAAATGCATGGCCCCAAAGAAGTGGGTTTTGCCGACACCTTGTTTGGCCGTGTTGAAAAAGTCTTGGGCTTGAAGACTTCGACTGTGAAGCTGGGCATCATGGACGAAGAGCGCCGCACCAGCGTCAATTTGGCAGCCTGCATTGCAGCTGCCAAATCGCGCGTGGCCTTCATCAACACGGGTTTCTTGGATCGCACTGGCGATGAAATGCACACCTGCATGTTGGCCGGTCCTGTGATGCGCAAGGGCGACATCAAGGGCAGCACTTGGCTCGGTGCTTATGAGAGAAGTAACGTGGCCGTGGGCTTGCAAGCCGGTTTGCGCGGTCGTGCACAGATTGGCAAAGGCATGTGGGCCATGCCCGATTTGATGGCCGATATGCTGAAACAAAAAATTGGTCACCCCAATGCGGGCGCCAATACAGCTTGGGTGCCAAGCCCTACCGCTGCCACCTTGCATGCCATGCATTATCACCAAGTGAACGTGCCAGCGCTGCAAAAGCAGATGGAGAAAAACATTAGCAAACAAAGTGCCAAAGACCTGCGCGAAGAAACTTTGAGCAAGTTGTTGCAGTTCCCCGTGGTTACCAAAGCACAGGCTGCAGAGTGGACCGCGAAGGACAAGCAAGACGAACTCGACAACAATGCCCAAGGCATTTTGGGTTATGTGGTGCGCTGGGTTGACCAAGGCGTAGGTTGTTCCAAAGTGCCCGATATCCATGGTGTGGGCTTGATGGAAGACCGAGCCACTTTGCGCATCAGCAGCCAGCACATTGCCAACTGGCTGGCGCATGGTGTGGTGACGCAAGCGCAAGTGAAATCCACCATGGAGCGCATGGCCGCTGTGGTGGACCAACAAAACGCGGGCGATGCTTTGTACCAAAAGATGGCGGGCAACTTCAAAACATCCAAGGCTTATCAAGCGGCTTGCGACTTGGTCTTCAAAGGCAAAGAGCAACCCAGTGGTTACACCGAGCCTTTGTTGCACGCTTGGCGTTTGAAGGTGAAGGCCGCTTAATTCAAAGAGGCTTCTAGGGCGTCGATGAAAATCGACGCCACATCGCAACCTGTTTGATCAAAAATTTCTTGGAAACACGTGGGGCTGGTGACGTTGATTTCGGTCACGCTGGTGCCAATGATGTCTAAGCCAATCAACAACAAACCACGCGCAGCCAAGATGGGGCCAATGGCTTCTGCAATGGCACGGTCGTTGTCGGTAATGGGTTGCGCCACGCCTTTACCACCAGCGGCCAAGTTGCCACGCACTTCGCCGCCTTGTGGAATGCGGGCCAAGCAAAAAGGCACAGGCTTGCCACCAATGATGAGCACGCGCTTGTCGCCTTGCGCAATGGCTGGCAAAAACTTTTGCACCATGACCGATTGCGCGCCATCGAGGTTGAGCGTCTCAATGATCGAGCCCAAATTCATGCCATCAGCACCGACACGGAAAATACCCATGCCGCCCATGCCATCGAGCGGTTTCAAGATGATGTCTTGGTGCTCGGCATGAAATGCCTTGATGGCTTCTGCAGAACGTGTCACCAAAGTAGGCCCAATGAATTGGGGGAACTCCATGATGGCCAATTTTTCAGGATGATCACGAAGGGCTGATGCCTTGTTGAACACCTTAGCGCCTTCGCGCTCGGCTTGGCTGAGCAAATGCGTGGCGTAGAAAAATTCGCTGTCGAAGGGCGGATCTTTGCGCATGATGATGGCGTCAAAGTCTTTCAGCCAAGTTTGGCGCGTGGCCGTCACTTCGTACCAAGTGTTGGCATCGCCAGTTAAGCGCAGGTCTTGAACTTGCGCTTTGACGCACTCACCGCGCTTCCATTGAATGTGCGGCACCTCGCAAGCCGTGACCCTGTGGCCGCGCTTTTGGGCCTCGCGCATCATGGCAAAACTGGTGTCCTTCTTGATCTTGAAGGAGGCTAGGGGGTCGACAATGAAAAGGATGTTCATGCGAGTAATGTCTCACAAAGGCATTAACTGCGCATGACAGTCGGAAATTTACATGTTCCTGCGGTATTGACCACCCACCTCAAACAAGGCATTGGTGATTTGACCAAGTGAGCAAACGCGCACAGCGTCCATCAGCACCTCGAACACATTCTGATTGTGAATGACGGCTTGCTGTAGGCGCGCCAACATGGCGGGAGACTCCTTGGCATGCTTGGCATGAAAGGCATGCAAACGATCGAGTTGAGATTTTTTCTCATCTTCCGTAGAGCGAGCCAACTCCAACTTCTCCAACACTTCGTCGCCTTTGGGGTTGCGGAAAGTATTGACACCAATGATGGGGTACTCGCCGGTGTGCTTGAGCATTTCGTAGTGCATCGATTCGTCTTGAATCTTGCCGCGCTGATAGCCCGTTTCCATGGCACCCAAGACGCCGCCGCGGTCTGCAATCTTTTCAAACTCGGCCAGCACAGCCTCTTCCACCAACTCGGTGAGCTCTTCAATGATGAAGGCACCTTGGTTGGGGTTTTCGTTTTTGGCCAAGCCCCACTCGCGGTTGATGATGAGTTGGATGGCCATAGCACGGCGCACGCTGTCCTCGGTGGGCGTGGTGATGGCTTCGTCAAACGCATTGGTGTGCAATGAGTTGCAATTGTCGTAAATGGCAATCAAAGCTTGCAGCGTGGTGCGAATGTCGTTGAATTGAATTTCTTGCGCATGCAAAGAACGACCTGACGTTTGAATGTGGTACTTCAGTTTTTGACTGCGGTCATTGGCGCCATACTTGTTTTTCATGGCCACCGCCCAGATGCGGCGTGCAACACGGCCCATCACGGTGTACTCGGGGTCCATGCCGTTGCTAAAGAAGAAACTCAAATTGGGCGCAAAGTCATCGATGTGCATGCCCCGTGCCAAGTAGGCTTCTACAAAGGTAAAGCCATTGGAGAGTGTGAAGGCCAGTTGGCTGATGGGGTTGGCGCCGGCTTCAGCAATGTGGTAGCCGCTAATAGAAACGGAGTAGAAATTGCGCACATCGTTGTTGACAAAAAACTGCGCAACGTCACCCATGACCTTCAAGCTGAACTCGGTGCTAAAGATGCAGGTGTTTTGACCTTGGTCTTCTTTCAGAATGTCGGCTTGCACGGTGCCGCGCACATTGGCCATGACCCATTCGCGAATTTTGGCGGCCTCTGTTTCTGTGGGGTCACGGCCGTTGTCAGTTTTGAATTTTTCCAAATTCTGATCGATGGCGGTGTTCATGAACATGGCCAAGATGGAGGGTGCAGGACCGTTGATGGTCATCGACACGCTGGTGCTGGGATTGCACAAATCGAAGCCACCGTAGAGCACTTTCATGTCGTCCAATGTGGCAATGCTCACACCAGAGTTGCCCACCTTGCCGTAGATGTCTGGACGGGGATCGGGGTCGTTGCCATACAAAGTGACGGAGTCAAAAGCGGTCGACAAACGCTTGGCAGCCATGCCTTCGCTCAGCAATTTGAAGCGGGTGTTGGTTCTGAATGCATCACCTTCACCGGCAAACATGCGAGTGGGATCTTCACCCTCGCGCTTGAAGGCAAAGGTGCCCGCAGTGAAAGGAAAGCTGCCTGGCACGTTGTCCAGCATGAGCCACTTCAAAATTTCGCCATGGTCTTCATACGTGGGCAAAGACACTTTGCGAATCGTGGTGCCCGACAAGCTTTTGGAAGTGAGCGCCGTGCGAATTTCTTTGTCGCGAATTTGAACCACGAACTCATCGCCCGCGTAAGCTCTTTGCATTTCTGGCCATTGGGCCAATAGCTTGCGAGCGCCGGGCTCTTGTGTGTCTTCGCGCCGTGCCGCCAAATCAATGGCGGCTTCAGCGGCTTTGGCGCGGCCTGGTTTGTCGACTTCCAACATCACAGCAGCGGCGCGCAGTTGTTGAATCTCGCGGGCAAGACGAGCTTGCGCACGGGCTTGTTTTTTGTAGCCACGCACGGTGTCGGTAATTTCGGCCAAGTACCGCGAGCGTGCAGGTGGGACCACCGGTGTTTGGTTGGTGCTGTGACGCACATCGACTTTGGGCAACAGGCCTTCCTTCAAGTTCAAGCCCAGTTCACCCAAGCGAACTTTGAGCGCTTGGTACAAAGCTGTCACGCCATCGTCGTTGAAGCGCGCAGCCATCGTGCCAAACACGGGCATTTGTTCGGTGGGGACCGTCCAAGCTTCTTGGTTGCGCTGGACTTGTTTGGCCACATCGCGCAGCGCGTCGCTGGCACCTTTGCGATCAAATTTATTGATGGCGACGAACTGAGCAAAGTCGAGCATGTCGATTTTTTCCAGTTGGCTGGCTGCGCCAAACTCTGGCGTCATGACGTACATGGGCACATCCACGTGCGGCACGATGGCGGCATCGCCTTGGCCAATGCCAGAGGTTTCAACCACCACCACATCAAAGCCAGCCACCTTGCAAGCTGCCACCACATCGGGCAAAGCGGCAGATATTTCACTGCCAAAATCGCGTGTGGCCAAACTGCGCATGAACACCCGCTGGCCATTGCGCCATGGGTTGATGGCGTTCATTCGAATGCGGTCGCCCAACAAGGCGCCACCGCTCTTGCGGCGTGAGGGGTCAATGGACACCACTGCAATGCGCAAGTTGTCGCCTTGGTCTAAGCGCAAACGGCGAATGAGTTCGTCGGTTAAAGAAGACTTGCCCGCGCCGCCAGTGCCTGTAATGCCCAGCACGGGCACTTTGTGTTTGGCAGCTTCGGTGCGCAATGCGGCCACCATGTCTGCAGAAGCGCTGCCGTTTTCAAGCACGGTGATCAACTGTGACAAAGAACGCCAGTTGGCTTCGGTGCCACCTTGAATGGCTTTCAAATCTTTGGGTGCATAAGCGCTAATGTCTTTGTCGCAGCGCATCACCATCTCGCCAATCATGCCGGCCAAACCCATGCGTTGGCCATCTTCAGGACTGTAAATGCGGCCCACGCCATAAGCATGCAACTCGCGAATTTCTGCTGGGACAATCACGCCGCCGCCGCCGCCAAACACTTGAATGTGCTCGCCGCCGCGCTGGCGCAGCAGGTCAACCATGTATTTGAAATACTCGACGTGACCGCCCTGATAAGAGCTGATGGCAATGCCTTGTGCGTCTTCTTGCAAAGCGGCCGTGACCACTTCGTCGACCGAGCGGTTGTGACCCAAGTGAATCACTTCGGCGCCCATGCTTTGCAAAATGCGGCGCATGATGTTGATCGCAGCATCGTGACCATCGAACAAACTGGCAGCAGTCACAAAACGCACCTTGTGCGTGGGACGGTATTCAGCCAGGGCTTTGAATTCAGCAGACAAGTCGGTCATGGGATGGTTCCGTTCAAGGTTGACTTTACGTTTACGTCAACGTCAACTGGCGATCTTAGCCGTTTTACTTAGAAAAGTCTTACAAATCAACATGCCGACCAGCATGGCCGCCGTAAAAATGAGGGCATCGGTGCTCAAAAGAGCACTTGCCAGGGCTGGCCCTGGGCAATACCCTGCCAAGCCCCAGCCCGCGCCAAACAACAAGGCGCCCCCAACCAGCGGTATATCAATTTGTTTTTGCGAAGGCTCATAAAACTGATGGCCAAAGAAGGGCGTTTGTAGAAGCCGGCGGGTCCATGCAAATGCCAACAAAGTGACGCAAACTGCGCCGCCCATGACAAAGGCCAAGGTGGGATCCCACAGACCTGGAAAGGGCCCTTTGCCCATGGCGGTGATGTCTAAGAAGCCCAAGACCTTAAGTGGTTGGGTCATACCTGATAAAACCAAACCAGCAGAAAACAAAAGCCCTGCAGAAAAAGCCAGACCCAGTCGGCCGGCGCGTTGGGGGTTGGTGTTCATGCAGCACCTCGCATCAAGGTGACGGCCATCATGCCAGTGGCCATGAAAATTCCAACCGACACCAAAGACCTGAGAGACAACCTGCCCAAGCCACATACACCGTGGCCACTGGTACAGCCGCTGCCCCAGACGGTGCCAATGCCCACCAAAAGTCCCGCAGGGATGAGCAGATGCAAGGGCCGCGTGGGCAGGGTGGGGATCTCCAATCCCTGACCTAAAAGGCATCCGCCGACAATCAAGCCAGCCAAAAACGCCCAGCGCCAAGTGTCTGGGTTGAAGGGCGCGCCAATTGTTTCTGAGGCAATGCCGCTGATGCCGGCAATGCGGCCAAGCCCCCACCAAAGCAGCCAACTGGCTAAACCAATGAGAATACCGCCAAGGCCGGCAATGAAATAGGGATGTAAATTGGCAAGCATCAAGCTGTGTTCCCGAAATATGTTCCAAAAAAGCTGGCAAAAGTTATCATAATTTGATCCCATTCTGAAAGATTCTCATGAGCCGCATTGCTGATCCTGAAAAAAAGAAAGCCCTTTGTGCTCGCTTGGCCCGAATTGAAGGCCAACTCCGTGGTCTGCAAAAGCTCATTGAAAGCGATGCCGATTGTGAAAAAATTGCCCAACAAATGGCGGCATCACGCAAGGCGCTCGACAAGTCTTTTTTTGCCATGGTGGGTTGCATGATTGAGCAAGGCGACCAATCGGCTGAGCATGTTGCAGAAATGCTCACGAAATTTGCCTAAGGCCGGCCATGCCCACGAAACCACACGTCCTTCAGCTGTTTGACAGCCATTCCAGCACCTACACCTACGTGGTGTACGACCCCGACTCATTGGACGCTGTCATCATTGATCCGGTTGACGATCAGATTGAACGCGATCAAAAGATCATTCAAGACAAAGGCCTCAAAGTCAATTGGGCTTTGGAGACCCATGCGCACGCAGATCACATTACGAGCGCAGGATTGTTGGCTGAACATTTGGGTTTGAAAACAGCAGCGCCCGAAGGCTGTCACATCGGGACAGCCTCGGTGCAACTGGTCGATGGTCAACTGATTCCGTTTGGGGCTTTTGCGCTCAAGGCACTGCACACGCCTGGCCATACAGCAGGAAGCATGAGTTTTTATGTGGCTGCGCAAGACGGTGGGCATGTCTTCACAGGCGATACCCTGCTCATTCGAGGCTGTGGCCGTACCGACTTCCAGTCGGGCAGCGCGCAGGCGCTGTATCACAGCCTCACGCAAATCTTGTTCAAATTACCGCCAGACACCACGGTGTGGCCGGGCCATGATTACAAAGGGCAAACGCACTCAAGCATTGGTGATGAAATCAAACACAATGTGCGTGTTGCAGGGCAAAACCAAGAGCAGTTTGTTGCCATCATGAACAAGCTGAACTTGCCCAAACCACGGCGAATTGATGAAGCTGTTCCCGCCAATTTAAATTCTGGATTACGGCATGACGCCACAGGAGAACCTATGCGAAATGATGTCCTCACAATTCGGCCTGCTCAAGGCTATGCGGGTGATGTGTCACCTGAACTGGCCTGGCACTGGGTGCAGTCGGGCGAAGCTGTTTTGGTGGATGTTCGATCGGATGCAGAACGTGCTTGGGTGGGCTTTGTGCCAGAAGCCAAACCACTGGCTTGGAAGCAATGGCCGGTTGTGGATGTCAACCCAGAATTTGACGCAGGTCTGCAAGCCATTGCTGCCACAGGTCTGAAAATAGTGTTGCTGTGCCGCAGTGGTGTTCGGTCTGTTGCAGCGGCGCAAAGAGCCACTGCCTTGGGCATCGAGGCCTTCAACATTTTGGAAGGTTTTGAAGGTGATCCCGATGCCCAAGCGCATCGCGGCAAGTTGGGGGGCTGGAGAATGCGTGGCTTGCCCTGGCGACAAAATTAATGCATGCAAAGGTCACCACTGATTCTCACAGTCCTCAAATCCAAGCCTTGCTTGCACGCATTGAGGACGTCAGAGCTGGGGTGGCTGCTTTTGAATCAATTCTTGCGCAGCTTGTTCATACGCATAAGCCACTTGCAGCAGCTCAAAATCGCCCTGTGGTTTGCCAATCAATTGCAAACCCATGGGCAGACCCTGAGCATTGAATCCTGCAGGGATGCTGATAGCGGGCAATCCTGCAAAGGTGGCATAGATCACCACCTCCATCCAGCGATGGTAGGTGTCCATCTCATGGCCGTTGATGTGACGTGGCCAACGTTCTGTGACATCAAAGGGCCAGACCTGGGCAACGGGCAGCGCCAGAACATCAAAAGACTCAAACATCTTGAGCATGCTTTGGTAATAGCTTGAGCGTGTGACGCTGGCCTGCATCAATTGGTGGCCCGTGAGGTCTAGGGATTGGTCGTATTCCCATTGGGCTTCTGGTTTGACTTTGTCGCGCCAGTGGGGCAGATGCGTATAACTGCCAACATTGCGCCCAGCCAAAGCCTTGCGCCAAACCAGCCATGCATCCCAAATTTCAGCAGGGTGCATGCCCAATTTGGCAGGCGACACCTGGCAGCCCGTGGTTTCTAAAGTGTGGAGCGCATTTTCGCAGACCGACAAAATGCCATTTTCCACGGGCAAGTAAGCATCGAGATTGCCCAACCAACCCACCCTTTTGCCCTTCATGCTGCCGTCTAGGCTTGCTCCAAACGCTTCACCAGATTCAGCGATGGACAAAGGCGAGCGCACATCGTAGCCCGCTTGCGTTGAAAGCAGCATGGCGATGTCTTTGACCGACCTGGCCATGGGCCCTTCTGTGCTCAGTTGAGAAATGAAGGCGTCTGCCAAAGGAAATCTGGGCAATCTGCCTTGCGAGGGGCGCATGCCAAACACATGGTTCCATCCTGCTGGATTGCGCAAACTTCCCATGAAGTCAGAGCCGTCGGCCACAGGCAGCATTCGCTGAGCTAAGGCGACTGCCGCACCGCCACTGCTACCGCCTGCACTTTTTGAGCGGTCCCAAGCGTTGAAAGTGGCACCGAAGACCTCGTTGAAGGTGTGCGAGCCAAGACCAAATTCAGGTGTGTTGGTTTTGCCAATGAAGATGCAACCGGCAGCTCGCATGCGCGCTGCCATGATGAAGTCAGTGTTGGCAGGGGCTTCGCTGGTCAAGGTCGATCCGTGGCTGGTTCGAAAGCCAGCAACGTCAATCAAGTCTTTCACGGCTTGTGGCATGCCGTGCATCCAACCCATCGACTCGCCCCTGGCAAGTTGCGCATCACGCGCATCGGCTTGGGCTAAAACCACATCCTCTGGCGCAAGGCTGACCAAGGCATTGCTGTTGGCATTGTGTTTCTGAATCTGGCTCAGAAAAGAAGTCATGACCTCACGACAAGAGATCGCCTTGCTGTGAATGGCCTGTGACAAATCGAGGGCGGACATATGCGCAATGGCCATGGAATGCTTCGTCTTTCAAAGGGTTCAGTTCTTGCAGCTCTGGATGTATTCCTATCAAGCCACAAGACGCTTAAAAAATCATTATCATCAGCATATGACATTTTTGGCAATCGACGTTGGTAATACGCGTTTGAAGTGGGCACTCTACGATCGGCCGCATACCCAAGCCAATGTGCTTGCGCAGGGAGCGGAATTTTTAGAGAACATCGAAACCCTCGCCGATGGGCCTTGGGCTAGCGTGCCTGCGCCTAAACACGTGCTGGGCTGCGTGGTCGCCGGCGATGCTGTCAAGCGCCGCGTTCAAGAACAAATGGAACTTTGGGATGTGACGCCCCAATGGGTGGTGTCTTCAAGCGAAGAGGCGGGTGTGAGCAATGGCTACGATCACCCGACGCGCTTGGGCTCTGACCGCTGGGTGGCCATGGTTGGTGCGCGCCATCGCATGTTGGCCAAAGGGCCAGCCCAACCTTTGGTGGTGGTCATGGTGGGCACAGCCGTGACCGTGGAAGCCCTAGATCAGCACGGTAAATTTTTAGGCGGTTTTATTTTGCCTGGCCACGGCATTATGTTGCGCGCCTTAGAGTCGGGCACTGCAGGATTGCACGTCCCTACAGGGGAGGTGCGGCCCTTCCCAACCAATACCAGCGATGCATTGACCAGCGGTGGAACTTACGCCATTGCGGGTGCTTGTGAGCGCATGGTGCAGCACTTGAGACAGCACACGGGCCTGGAGCCGCAGTGCGTCATGACGGGTGGTGCTGGTTGGAAAATGGCCCCAAGCATGGCCATCCAATTTGAGTTGGTGGACAGCCTTATTTTTGATGGCCTTTTGAAGCTGGCGCAATCGCGCTTTGCTTGAGGGGCGTTAAGCCACCTCTGACGCATAGGCATGCGTGAGTTGCATCAAATGAGCGCGCTCGCTCGGATTTTCCAAGTAAGGTGCCAACAACAAAAGCACATGCCGTGCACCGCGGGCCAAAGCATCGCCAGCGCTTTCTGGCTCCATGGCATGGCGTGGATTGCGCACATACTCATAACTCAGCCAATAGGTAACGACCACCGACATGCTGGTCGACAAGGTGTTGAAGGTTTCGGGTTCATGCCGAATGTGGCCTTGCCTGGCCAAAGCCTGCAGCAATTGGTGAAGTGATGCCGTCTTGACTTCTAAGATGTTTTTGAAGTTGGTTTCCAAATGGCGATTTTTAGACAGCAAGTCGTTCAAGTCTCGGTACAAAAATCGGTGCGTCCAAATGAGCTCAAACAAGGAGTGCAAAAAGAACCACGCATCTTCCACATCTTTCACATCTTGGCTGGCATCGAGCAGCTTCAGCATGTCCGCTTTGTAGTTGTCAAACAAATGGCTGACCAATTGGTCTTTGGCGGGAAAGTGATAGTACAAATTGCCCGGGCTGATGTTGAGCTCGGACGAGATGAGCGTGGTCGACACATTGGGTTCGCCATAGCGATTGAACAGGTCTAAAGACACTGTGGCAATGCGCTCGGCGGTGCGGCGGGGGGCTTTTTTGGCCATGAATTATTTGGCAGGCTTGGCGCGTTTTAGAGGGGTCGATTTGACGCTGGTTTTTGCGCTTGCTTTTGGGCTAGCTTTGGTACTTGTTTTGGCAAGTGCCGCCTCCAAACGGGCCACCCGATCTTCCAATTGCGCTACTTCTTGCGAGCTGGGCAAGCCCAAACTTTTGAGTGCCCGTGCCACCCGATCTTCAAACAGGTGTTCTAAGCGATCTACTTTGGCACCAACAGGTGAAACCAAACCGGCACCCAAATTTTGTGTGAGTTGGTTGAAATGCGCTGCGGCTTCGTGAATTTTTTCTTGGGCAGCAGCTTGCGATTTTTTTTGAAATACCAAGCCTTCTGCCACCAAAGCTTCAAAGGCTTTGCTGCCTTGTGCACGCGCTTGTGCCTGCGCTTGCGCCATGGCGCCGAGGCCAGCCAGCCAAATGTCTTTGGAGGCCGCACTGTGCGCAGAGTCTGCGCTACCAGCACCACTGGAATTGCCTTGGGCTGGCTTTTTGGGAGGGGTGGGGGCCATGAAAACTCCGTACTTCAAATGATGGACCATCAAAGCCTGACTTTAACCGCTGTCGCAAGGCCTGCCAATGCTTATAAAATACAGTTTTGAAAGAAAAAAATGACCATTCTCGTGACCGGTGGCGCTGGCTTCATTGGTGCCAACTTTGTCTTGGACTGGGTTGCCAACACCGACGAAAAGATTGTCAACCTTGACAAGCTGACTTATGCAGGCAATTTGGAATCTTTGGCATCCCTGAAAAACCAGCCCCAACATGTGTTTGTTCAAGGGGACATTGGCGATTCCGCTTTATTGCCCAAGCTGTTGGCCGAGCATCAACCCAGAGCGATTTTGAATTTTGCAGCCGAGAGCCACGTCGATCGCTCTATTCACGGCCCTGGCGAATTCATTGAGACCAACATTGTGGGCACCTTCCGCTTGCTTGAGTCGGTGCGTGGCTACTGGCAAAGTTTGGAAGCCCATGGGCAAAGCAATTTCCGCTTTTTGCATGTCTCGACCGATGAGGTGTATGGCAGTTTGGCGCCCCAAGATCCGGCATTCACAGAACAGCATCCTTACGAGCCCAACAGCCCCTACAGCGCCAGCAAGGCAGCCAGTGATCACTTGGTGCGTGCATGGCATCACACCTATGGCCTGCCGGTGCTCACCACCAACTGCAGCAACAACTACGGCCCCTTGCATTTCCCTGAAAAGCTCATCCCCCTCATGATTGTCAATGCGCTGGCGGGCAAGCCCTTGCCTGTGTATGGCGACGGTATGCAGGTGCGCGATTGGCTTTACGTCAAAGACCATTGCAGCGCCATTCGCCGTGTGTTGGAAGGCGGCCAACTGGGCGAGACTTACAACGTGGGCGGCTGGAACGAAAAGCCCAACATTGAGATTGTCAAAACAGTTTGCGCCTTGCTCGATGAGCTGCGCCCCCGAGCAGATGGGGCCAGCTATGCACAGCAAATCACGTATGTCAAAGACCGTCCTGGCCACGACAGACGTTATGCCATTGACGCCCGCAAACTTGAAAAAGAATTGGGCTGGAGGCCAGCCGAAACCTTTGAGACCGGCATTCGCAAAACGGTGGCCTGGTATTTGGAAAACACCGAATGGGTGGCGCACGTGCAAAGCGGCGCTTACCGCGAGTGGGTGTCCAAGCAATACACCGCATGAAAATCTTATTGCTCGGCAAAAACGGTCAAGTCGGCTGGGAGTTGCAGCGCAGCTTGGCACCTTTGGGTGAGTTGCTGGCCCTTGACAGAAGCAGCACGTCCTTTTGTGGCGATCTGAGCAATTTAGAAGGCCTGGCAGAAACAGTGCGTGTGTTTCGGCCTCATGTGGTGGTCAATGCCGCCGCTTACACCGCAGTTGATAAAGCGGAGTCCGATCAGCCAACAGCGCATTTGGTCAATGCATTGGCGCCAGAGGTATTGGCCCGGGCCTGTCTGGCCATTGGCGCTTACCTGGTGCATTTTTCTACCGACTATGTGTTTGATGGCGCAGGCCAAAAACCCTGGGTCGAGTCCGATGCCACAGGGCCAGTCAATGTGTATGGCCATAGCAAGCTGGCGGGAGAAAAGGGCATTGCCAAGCAAGGTTCAAAGCATGTCATTTTCAGAACCAGTTGGGTCTATGGCACCGAGGGCGGCAATTTTGCCAAAACCATGTTGCGCTTGGCGCAAGAGCGCGAAAAGATGGCTGTCATCAACGATCAATTTGGCGCTCCCACCGGCGCGGCCTTGTTGGCCGACATCACGGCTTTGTGTTTGCAGCAAGCGCAGCCCCTGACAGGTATTTACCACTTGGCGGCGGCTGGTGAAACCACATGGCATGCCTATGCGCAATATGTTTTGCAGACGGCGCAAGGCCTCAAGTCTGGTTTGAAGTACACAGTGAAAGAGCTTGCAGCGGTTCCCACCAGCGAATTTCCAACACCTGCGGCCCGCCCGCTGAACTCAAGGCTCAATTGCAGCCAGCTTGAAAACGCCCTCCAACTCAAATTGCCGGCCTGGCAAACTGGGGTGGATGCCATGCTTGCAAAAATTTTGTGAACTTGCGACTGCATGGGGTGTCAAATGCCTCAAAAGTGTTCACAATACGGCTCTGATAGCCTTTCATCACATGAGCAAGTACTGACTTGCATGTTTTCACTTTGAAGAACCATCATGACTGACAACGATTCATTGGCCCACATTTCTCCGCGCGACAAAGCAGAAATTTTGGCGCAGGCTTTGCCCTACATCCGCATGTTTCATGGCAAGACCTTGGTCATCAAATACGGTGGCAACGCCATGACCGACCCCGCCTTGCAAGCCGACTTTGCCGAAGACGTGGTGCTCTTGAAATTGGTGGGTATGAACCCTGTGGTGGTGCACGGTGGTGGGCCGCAAATTGAAACAGCCTTAAAGCGCTTGGGTAAAAAAGGCGAGTTCATTCAAGGCATGCGCGTGACCGACGCCGAAACCATGGAAGTGGTGGAGTGGGTGTTGGCCGGTGAAGTGCAGCAAGACATTGTGGGTTTGATCAATCAAGCCGGCGGCAAGGCTGTGGGCTTGACAGGCCGTGACGGTGGTTTGATTCGCGCCAAAAAATTGAAGATGGTCGACAACGCCGATCCCAACAAAGAATACGACGTGGGCCAAGTAGGCGAGATTGAATCGATTGACCCGAGCGTGGTCAAAGCCTTGCAAGACGATGCCTTTATTCCTGTCATCAGCCCCATTGGCTTTGGCGTGAACAACGAAAGCTACAACATCAATGCCGACGTGGTGGCTGGCAAGTTGGCCAGTGTGCTCAAAGCCGAGAAGTTGGTGTTGCTCACCAACACCCCTGGCGTTTTGGACAAAGCGGGCAATTTACTGACCGATTTAAGCGCGCGCCGCATTGACGAGTTGTTTGCCGATGGCACCATCAGCGGCGGCATGTTGCCCAAAATCAGCGGCGCCTTGGATGCCGCCAAGAGTGGCGTGAATGCTGTGCACATCATTGATGGCCGTGTACCGCATGCCATGTTGTTAGAAATTCTGACCGACCAAGCCTTCGGCACCATGATTCGCAGCCACTGAGCAGGGAGCACTCCATGAACACAGAGACAAGCCACGAAGACAACATGCCCGACAACGAAGAGGCTGGCGCCACGCCCACACGCAAGCGCCCCAAGCCCGGCGAGCGGCGTTTACAAATTTTGCAAACCTTGGCCGGCATGCTGGAGCAGCCTGGCGCAGAGCGCATTACCACCGCAGCTTTGTCAGCCAAGTTGGGTGTGAGTGAAGCGGCGCTTTACCGTCACTTTGCCAGCAAAGCGCAAATGTTTGAAGGCCTGATTGATTTTGTCGAGCAGTCGGTGTTTGCGTTTGTGCGTCAAATTGCCGATCGCGAACCTGCAGGCCCGGCTCAAGTGGCACGCATGGTTGTGCTCATTTTGCAATTTGCAGAAAAGAACCCTGGCATGGCGCGCGTCATGACGGGTGATGCGCTGGTGTTTGAAAACGAGCGTTTGCAAGAGCGCATGAATTTGTTGTTCGACAAACTCGAAAGTGCGTTTAAACAATCTTTGCGCGATGGCGGTCCTCAAAGTGATACACCCACTGTGGATGCGCAAGTGACTGCCTCTTTGTTGGTGGCCTTCATGATGGGCCGCATGCAGCGCTTTGCGCGTTCTGGCTTTAAGCGTTTGCCTTCAGAGAATTTGCAGGCTTCTCTGGCGCGAATTCTTTAAATTACCAACTCCAAAGCGTACCGTCGTGTTGCAGTCGGTTGACGGGCAAATACGCGCGCTGATACGGATACTTTGCGGCCAGTTTTTCGTCAATGTCCACGCCGTGGCCAGGTGATTCGCCGCAATACAGCATGCCCTTTTCAAAACGCCAATCGTGCGGAAAGACCGATAGCATTTCTTCGCTGTGCGCCATGTGTTCTTGAATGCCAAAGTTGGGTACCCAAGTGTCAAAGTGCAATGCGGCGCCCATGCAAACCGGCGACAAGTCGGTGGCGCCATGAGAGCCGGTGCGCACTTGGTAAAGGCTGGCCAAATTGGCAATCACGCGCAAATGCGTAATGCCGCCCGCGTGCGTGACGGTGGTGCGGATGTAATCGATGAGTTGTTGCTCAATCAGATCTTTGCAGTCCCACACTGTGTTAAAAATTTCACCGACTGCCAAAGGCGTGGTGGTGTGATGGCGAATGAGCTTGAAGGCTTCTTGATTCTCAGCAGGTGTGGGATCTTCCAACCAGAACAAATGGAAGGGCTCCAATTCTTTACCCAAGCGACCTGCCTCAATGGGTGTGAGGCGGTGGTGCGCGTCGTGTAGCAAATGCGTGTCGGGCCCCACGGCTTCGCGCACCGCTTGAAACAAGCCAGGCGTGTGGCGCAAGTATTTCTCGGTGCTCCAATCGTGCTCGCCAGGCAAAGGGCCGTCTGCAGGTTCGTACATGCGGCCATTGCCACTCACACCATAAACTTTATTCAATCCGGGGATGCCGCTTTGTGCGCGAATAGCCAAGTAGCCCATTTCTTTGTGGCGCAACACTTCATCCACTGTTTCTGCTGTATCGCGTCCTGTGGCATGTGCATAAGACATGATGCCCGTGCGGCTTCGGCCACCCAACAATTGATAGAGTGGCTGTCCTGCAATCTTGGCTTTGATATCCCACAGCGCAGTGTCAACTGCTGCTATGGCAGTCATGGTCACTGGGCCTCTGCGCCAGTAAGCACCTTTGTAGAGGTACTGCCAAATATCTTCAATTTGTTGTGGATCTCGGCCAATCAAACAAGGAATGACGTGCTCTTCTAAGTAGCTCACCACCGACAATTCGCGGCCGTTGAGCGTGGCATCGCCAATGCCTGTGAGGCCTTCGTCAGTTTCAATTTTGAGGGTGACAAAGTTGCGGCCAGGGCAGCAAACAATGACGCGTGCGGCGGTGATTTTCATGAGAATTCTTGCTGAATGATGTATTTCACTGTGGCGTCGATGCCTTGGTACAAAACTTGATCGTGCCAATAGCTTACGCGTGAAAGCCAAGCTTCTGAGGCCGCCAGTTCTTTGCCCCACAAATCTTCACGGGCCAACAAGGCACGCACACAGTCTTGAGGCTCTGTGGCTTGGTGTGCGCCAATGGCCATCAGGCTACTGGCTTGCGGATCGTTGAGTGCGTAGGTTTTGCCTTGCTCATCTTTGGCCAAGGTGTACCGCAAATAAACAGCCGCCGCCAGTGCGTGGTGTTCAAACGAAGCATTGCTAGCCATTTGCCCCAAGACGGAGGGCGGCCACCGCTGCGGAATTTTTTGCGAACTGTCGGTGGCAATTTGGTGCACGCTGTGCTTCAAATAGGGATTTCCAAAACGTTGAATGAGGGCATCGCGGTAGTTGGCCCAATCGGCGCGGCTTAAATGGGGCGCAACTTCTTGACTCATCAAGCGGTAGACAAATTGGCGAATGTGGTCTTCGCCGATGCAATCGGCAATGTAGGCGCGGCCTGTGACGGCACCCATCAAAGCCATGGCGGAATGACTGCCGTTGAGCATGCGCAATTTGGCTTCTTCATAGCTGTGAACATCGGCGGTGACGCGCACCCCACACTGGCTTAGCAAGGCGGCATCAGCAGGGTCTGCAAAATTGTCTTCAATCACCCATTCCCAAAATGTTTCGGTGCTTAGAGCGCACTCGTCCAACAAACCCAGTGCAGTTTTGGCGGCATCTGACACTTCAGAGGTGGCGGCAGGCACGATGCGATCGACCATGCTGCAAGGAAAAGCGCAATGGGCGTCCATCCACTTCATGGCAGGTGCGTCTTGCGCTGTGGCTGTGGCGTGAATCAAAGCTCTGAGCTTGTGGCCATTGCCTTGCAAGTTGTCACAAGAGGCGATGGTGAGGCCAGATCGACCTTCTGCGTAGCGCAATCGCAAGCCTTCTATCAGCAGTTGCGCCAATGCAGGCGTGTATCCCTTTTCAGTCACGGTCAGTGTGATCCACCGCGTGCTGGCGGCGGCAATGGCTTTGATCACACTTTGACGCTCGGTGGTGGCCACGCTGGTTTGCCACAGTGCGCCAGGTACTTGCCATTCAATACCTTTTGCTCCTGCAATGCGAACCGCATACAAACCGTCTTGCGCGCGAAGTTTGTTCACCAAAGCGGGCTGGGTCATGCCCACGCCATGAATGCCCCAGCGCATATCACCTTCACGCAGCAGCTGATCAAACACCATGGCTTGGTGCGCGCGGTGAAACGCTCCTAATCCGAGATGCAATACCCCGGGCGCTGAAGGATTGGGCTGATAGGAAGGGGATTGAACGGAGTTTGAAATGCGTGATTGCGTCGCCCGGCTGAGTTGCAATTCAGACATGGCGGTGCTTGAGTTTGTCCTCAGATGCTTCAATTTCGGCCAAGGTGGCATCGTCAACCCAGATGCCATTGTGCTCACGATCAGTGCGAGCTTTGCGTTCAGGCTCACCAGCCAGCAAGACACCTTCTGTACCCGGCGCATTGGGGCTTTGGCGCAACCAGTCTTCAAAAGCCAAGGCTTCTTTTTCGAAGGCGTCTTGTGTGCCCAAGCGAACAGGGTCGATGATCATGGTGAGCATGCCATTGAGCACGGCACGTTTGTTGTCTGCTTCGCGGTGCCATGTGCCACTGCCCGTGAGCGCACCGCCTAGAAGTTCGCAAGCCATGGCCATGCCAAAACCTTTGTGATCGCCAAAGGTCATGAGCGCACCAAAGAAACCATTTGATTGCGGTACCACCACCACGCCTGGGTTGTTGGTGGGGTGGCCTTTTTCATCGATCAAATAGCCATCCGGCACTTGCTCGCCTTTGTTGTACGCCACGCGCATCTTGCCTTGCGCAACGCGGCTGGTGGCAAAGTCGAGCAGAAAAGGTTTGCGCTGGCCCATGGGCACGCCAATGCAGCAAGGGTTGGTGCCAAAGCGGCCGTCGCCGCCTCCAAAAGGCGCAACCACGGGGCGTGACAACACATTCACAAAGTGAATAGACACCAAACCTTGCGCCACTGCCATTTCAGCAAAGTGACCGATGCGCCCTAAGTGATGGGAGCGGCTGAGCGCTACTGTACAAACACCGTGTTGCTTGGCACGTTCAATGCCCATTTGCATGGCTTGCACGCCCGTGATTTGCCCGTAGCCGCGTTGACCATCCAAGTTCACCAAAGGGCCTGTGTCTAGGAGGACCTTCACGCCAGTGTTGGGGCTGAGGCCGCCTTCCAAGACAGCATCGACATAGCGCGGCACCATGCCCACACCATGCGAGTCATGGCCACTTAAATTGGCCATGACCAAATTGGCAGCCACTTGCGCCGCTTCCGCGGCATGGCTACCTGCTTGTTCAATGATGTTGGCAACACGCTGCCGCAACTGATCGGCTGGAATACATTGGCTCATTGTTTGACTTTCAAATTACATGACGGCGCCCACTTGCCATGGCACAAATTCGTTTTGGCCATAGCCGTGCAGCTCGCTCTTGGAGGGTTCGCCTGAAGCGGTTTTTAAAATCATCTCGAAAATGCGCTGACCCATATCGGCAATGCTTATGCCGTTGTCGACAATTTCACCGCAATTGAGGTCCATGTCTTCTTCTTGTTTTTTCCACAACGCGGAGTTGGTGGAGAACTTCAAGCTGGGAGAGGGAGCGCAGCCATAGGCACTGCCGCGCCCTGTGGTAAAGCAAATGAGGTTGGCGCCGCCCGCCACTTGGCCCGTGGCACTCACGGGGTCGTAGCCTGGCGTGTCCATGTACACAAATCCATGCGTGTTGACCGGTTCTGCATATTCGAAAACTGCCTGCAAGTTGCTGGTGCCGCCTTTGGCCACAGCGCCCAATGACTTTTCCAAGATGGTGGTGAGGCCGCCTGCCTTGTTGCCAGGCGATGGGTTGTTGTTCATCTCGCCGCCGTTGATCTCGGTGTATTGTTCCCACCAGTGAATGCGGTCAATGAGTTTTTGCGCAACCTCTGGTTTGACTGCGCGGCGTGTGAGCAAGTGTTCTGCGCCATAAATTTCAGGGGTTTCGCTCAAGATGGCCGTGCCGCCATGCTGTACGAGCAAGTCAACCGCAGCGCCCAATGCCGGGTTGGCGCTGATGCCAGAGTAGCCGTCAGATCCGCCGCACTGCAAACCCACCGTGATGTGCTCGGCACTGCAAGACTCGCGCTTGACTTGATTGGCGCGAGGCAACATTTCTTGAATGAGCGCAATGCCTTTTTCAACGGTGAGGCGCGTGCCGCCTGTGTCTTGAATGTTGAAAACTTTGAGGGTGTCGCCTTCTCGCAAGCTGCTGTGTGCCAACCAAGTGTTGATTTGATTGGACTCGCAGCCCAGACCCACCACCACCACGCCCCAAAAATTGGCATGCGTGGCATAGCCTGCCAAGGTGCGCTCTAACAACTGCATGCCCAGACCTTCGGTGTCCATGCCGCAACCGGTGCCGTGCGTCAAAGCCACCACGCCATCGACATGGGGGAAGTCGGCTAGCGCTGAAGGGTTGTTGCGTTTGGAAAAATGATCGGCAATGGCGCGTGCGGCCGTGGCTGAACAATTGACACTAGAAAGTACGCCAATGTAATTGCGAGTAGCCACTCTGCCATCAGAACGTTTGATGCCCATGAACGTGGCGTGTTTGCGTGGTGCTTCTGGCTTCACGTCTTGGCCAATGGCGTAGTCGCGTTCGAAGTTGCCCTTCTCGGGACCCATGTTGAGGTTGTGCGTGTGCACATGCTCGCCGGGCTGGATGGCCGCACTGGCAAAGCCAATGATTTGGTTGTAGCGACGCACAG
>CANKOT010000018.1 GCA_947484245.1 Comamonadaceae bacterium | reverse complement strand
CATTCGAGACGACGATCAAAAAGGCCGTGAGCAAAGTTTTGCCGAACCCGAAATTGAAGACTTGATTGAGCAAGTGTGCCCACATTGCGAAGGCACTCGACTCAACCCCACAGCGCGTCACGTGAAATTCACAGCGCAACATTTGCCCATCACCGACATCGCCAGCATGAGCGTGACCGATGTTCGCAAGTGGGTTCAAAGTTTGGCCAAAGCCAACGAGATGACTCAACGAGAACAAGACATCGCCAGAGATCTCTTGCCCGAAATTGAAAGTCGCCTTGAATTCTTAGAAGAAGTAGGCTTGGGCTATCTCACACTAGACCGTGGCGCACCCACACTCAGCGGCGGTGAAGCGCAGCGCATTCGGTTGGCCGCGCAATTGGGCAGCAACCTTCAAGGCGTGTGCTATGTGCTTGACGAACCCACCATTGGTTTGCACGCGCGTGACAATCAAATCTTGTTGAATGCGCTGAAGAAGTTGGGCGACAAAGGCAACACGCTGGTGGTGGTAGAGCACGATGAAGACACAATAAGACGCGCCGATCACATCATCGACATTGGCCCCAGCGCTGGCAAGCGCGGTGGCAAATTGGTAGCGCAAGGCAGCGTCAAAGACATCACCGATGCAGCAGATTCTCAGACTGGAAAATATTTACTGCATGCCATGAAGCACCCACTGCAAGCACGTAGATTGATGCCCGTGTTTGACGCTGTGGCCAATGCTGCAAAACCAGAAATAAAAGTAGAAGCACCTGCTGCTAAAAAAGTTTCTAAAAAATCACAATCTGCACAATTACCAGCGCAAACACCCGTGCAAGAAGTGAGTACAGAACTTAAGTGGCTAGAACTCAAAGGCGCCAATCTGCACAACCTGCAAAACGTCAACGTTCAAATTCCATTGCAACGCTTGGTAGCCGTCACAGGCGTGAGCGGCTCAGGCAAATCAACACTGGCCAGAGATGTGCTGTTAGCCAACGTCCACAGCCACGTCAGCCAACGCAGCACCAAAGCAGGCAGAGACGAACAAGCCGCCGGCAAATTCCCAACCCTCACAGGTTGCTCAGAACTGAAAGGCTTCGAAGCCGTAGACCGCGTATTGGAAGTAGATCAAACCCCCATCGGCAAAACACCACGCAGTTGCCCCGCAACTTACATTGGTTTTTGGGACACTATCAGAAAACTTTTCGCAGAAACTTTAGAAGCCAAAGCGCGCGGCTACTTAGCAGGCAGATTCAGCTTCAACACCGGCGAAGGTAGATGCCACACCTGCGAAGGACAAGGCCTGCGCACTATCGAAATGAGTTTCTTACCCGATGTCAAAGTACCTTGCGAAGCTTGTCATGGTGCACGCTTCAACCCAGAAACTTTGGCCGTCACATGGCGCGGCAAAAGCATTGGCGATGTGCTCACAATGGAAGTGGACGAAGCCGTGACGTTCTTCGAAACCATGCAGTCCATTGCACATCCCTTGCAACTCCTCAAAGACGTTGGCCTAGGCTACCTAACCCTAGGTCAACCAAGCCCAACACTAAGCGGCGGCGAAGCACAGCGTATCAAGTTGGTCACAGAACTCACCAAAGTCAGAGACGAAGTAGGCAAGCGCGGCAACAAAGCGCCGCATACTTTGTACGTGTTAGACGAACCCACAGTAGGCCTCCACATGGCCGACGTGGACAAACTGATTCACGTGTTGCACAGATTGGTGAATGCAGGTCACAGCGTGTTGGTGATTGAGCACGACCTAGATGTGATCGCCGAAGCCGACTGGGTCATAGACCTAGGACCTGACGGCGGCAAAGCAGGTGGCAAGGTGGTGGCCAGCGCAAGCCCAGAAGAAGTGGTGCGATTGGGCACCCACACAGGCAAAGCGTTGAAGGCGGTTCTGGCAAGATAAAAATCTTTGCGAATGGGCCTTACTTGAATTCTTGCCAAGGCTGGGTGGCTCTAGCTCAGTAGCCCATTGCCCAATTGGTCTATTGCCTAACCTCTTCACTGGCCGCCATCACCAACGCCAACGCCACACTCAAACTCAACATAGCCCCATAGTAGTTATGGACCATGTTGGTATTCGACAATCCCGCAGTCAGGTGCATAAACAAAATACCCAAAATACCTTGCGCAGCCATCGGATGCGGCACCCACAACTTGCGCACCACCAAGCCCATACCCGTAGCCAACACCAGCAAGCTCAAAATGCCCATCAGCCCATGACTGACCCACGCATCTAAAAACTCATGGTGCAAGTGCCCCAACTTTTGCACTTGCGCAGAATTGATTTCCAAGCCCCATTGCTTGATCATGGCAATGCTGTTTTCTTTGCCGTAGCCAAACCAGGGCTGAACCTCAATGGCGTCCAAGGCCTTGCTCCACAAAAACAATCGTGAGCCCACCGATGTGTTGGCCGCCTCGGCGGGGTTGCTTTGGGCCAGCGAAGCTTCAACCCACACTTCGTACAAGCGTTGAAAGACCGCGGTAAGCCACTGAGGCTGCGTCGAGAGTGCCCACATAAAAACACCAAAACTTAAGCTCAAAACCAGCCAAGCACGCAAAGTCAAGGCAGAGAGTTGTAGCAATGTGCGGTTTGATGCCGCCACATATCCCGTCAGAGCCAACCAAATGAGCAGGCCGTAAACCCCCCGCGACTGACTTAAAACCACGCCAATGCAACCCATGATCACACAGAGCACCCACAACTTTCTGTGACCAGAATGGACAGAGGCATCCAGCACCTTGGGGGCTAACAAGCAAACCAAAAAGCTCAAACTCACTGCCCAAGCGATGGCGTGAATGGGAGTTTCTCGGCCGTAAATGGCGGTGACTCCAATGCCAATGGCGCAAGCCATAGCTATGGCGTAACTCAATAGCAATTTTTGGGCACCCAACAAACGGTAGAAGGGCGGCCATTTAACCAAGGCCACAGTGGCCATGGCGCCCAATACCAGGCGCGCCTCGGCATGGCGGCGGTCCCAGTTATCCTGCCAAAAACCGTGGGGTATGATTCTGATGAAGGTGGCCGCAAGGCAAGCAAAAAGCCAAATTCTGGCTGCCTCTTCGACGGGGGATGGTCCTGAACTGGCCTCGGCGTGTTGAATTCGCTCAGTCTTTATGAAAGCCCATAGACCCATTAAGCAAAGCAAAACCCAAGCCAAGCCACCCACTTTGGTATTCGTGGGAGAACCGGCCAAGGTCAGTGCAAATATGGCGAAGGCAATTGCAGGAAAAGGGCGGTGCAACAAGGCAGTCAGTCTCTTTATTTTGTAATGCGAAATTATAAATTGCACCAGCTTGGTCTAGACTGTGCATCTGGTCACAATTCTGCTTAAAAATAGCGCTACTCACTCTACGATGCTTGCAAACGATCAGTCACAGCCGCAAAGCTTTTGGGTGATTGTGCCAACTTACAACCCAGGCAAAGATGAATGGGCCCAGTGGTTAAGGGCTCTCAAAGCACAAGTCTGCCAACCTCAAAAGGTGATTGTGGTTGATTCAGGCTCTGTAGACGGTACGCAAACACTCACACAGGCAGAAGGCCATAGCTGTCTTGAAATCAATGCGAAAGATTTTGACCACGGTGGCACCCGCCAATGGGCCCTGAACAAAGCCCTAGAAGCAGCTGCAAAAACGCAAGAAAATTCCCCTGAATATGTGGTGTTTTTAACTCAAGATGCCATTTTGTCAGAGCCCTCCGCCCTCAAAAACCTCCTTCAAGCGTTTGACAACCCATCGGTGTCCGCTGCTTATGGCAGGCAATTACCCAAATCAGGTGCCAATTGGTTGGAGGCCTTTACCCGGCACTTCAATTACCCAGAGCAGTCCCAAACCGTTAGCCTGGCAGACAGGGAAAAGCTAGGCTTGAAGGCTTGTTTTTTCTCCAACGCCTTTGGTGCCTATCGAACTCAAGCGCTTCTTGCGCAGGGTGGTTTTAGTATTGGACTGCCCCTAGGAGAAGACACTTTGATGGCCGCAAAGCTCTTGCTATCGGGCCAATCTCTGCAATACCAAGCCCAAGCCGCGGTTTATCATTCTCACCATTACAATGTGCTTCAGGATTTTCAGCGCATGTTTGACACTGGCGTCTTTCACGCTCAAAACAAATGGCTTATCCAAACTTTTGGCAAACCTGAGGCTGAAGGTATGAGGCTTGTGCAATCGCAGTGGCAGTATGTGTGGCGCCAGAAAAACACCCTCCATTTAATTTGGGGTGCTGTTCAAATGCTGACCACCCTTGGTTTTAAATGGTGCGGCTACAAAATTGGCACCATTCATCGACTCCTCCCAAAAAGATTAAGCCGTTACCTTTCCATGTACAAGTCTTTTTGGCAACAGCACCTATGATCAAAACACATTCGCTGTTCCAAGTAAGGCTCTCCAAATTTGCAGTTTTGATAGGCGATGCCATTGCATTTGGCCTGGCATTTTTGGTGGCCACATTTCTCAATGTTGTTTCAGATCCCAGCCAAAACACGGCCGCTTGGTTTTCCACTCAAGACTCGCAGCGCTACGTGTCTTGGGCAGGCTTGGTGTTTCTGGGGCTTATGTTTTTCCTCATGCGTTTTCAACATTACAGCGATCGCCAACCCTTCTGGGATGAGTTGGGCGATATTTTGCGTCTCATTGGCAGCTTGGCCTTGTTAGACATGGCGCTGGTGGCTGCAACTCGCTGGAACTCTTCTAGACTTTGGTGGGTCCTAGTCTGGATACTGGCCGTTTTCATGATTGTGATTGGCCGTGCTCTTACCCGACAACTTCTCAAGCAAATGGGCCTTTGGACCCGTCCCACCATCATCATAGGTAAAGGTGAGAATGCCAGAGAGGCGGCCATTGCGCTTGAAAGTGAGCCGCGCATGGGTTTTGAAGTGGTGGGATATGTCGATGTTGAGGCGAGTCAACCCGAACTCAAACTCAATGGCCAAATGCTGCAAGATCAGTCTCAATTGAAAATCTTGGCAGATCAGCCCGGAATTCAGTGGATCATTGCGCTAGAACATGCGCAATCTGAACAACGTGAACACTGGCTCAGAACCTTGACGCAGTGGGGCGCCACAGACATCAGTGTCATCCCAGCCATGCGCGGTGTGCCCTTGTATGGCACAGACATTGCACATTTCTTTTCTCATGAAGTAGCCCTGCTCAGGGTGCGCAACAATTTAAGACGATGGCCAGCCCGATTAACCAAACGTTTGTTCGATTTTGTCGTGGCTGCTCTGTTGCTTTTGATCTTGTCGCCCGTGTTGCTCGTCATTGCTCTGGCTTTAAAAATGGAGGGCGGTCATAGCGTTCTTTTTACGCATCAACGCATCGGCAAAAATAAGCGGATGTTTGCTTGCTACAAGTTTAGAACCATGGTGCCCAATGCCGAACAGCAATTGCCTCAATTGTTAGAAAACAACCCCGAGCTCCAAGCGCAATGGGACAAAGAGCACAAACTCAAAGACGACCCAAGAGTTAGCAAACTGGGCGAGTTCCTCAGACGAACCAGCTTGGACGAACTGCCACAACTTTTCAATGTTCTCAAAAGCGAAATGAGCCTAGTAGGACCACGGCCCATTGTTGAAGCAGAGTTGCAAAAATACGGTCTAGAAAAAAGCTATTACCTCATGGTGCGGCCAGGCATGACAGGCTTGTGGCAAGTCAGTGGCCGCAACGATGTCGATTACGACACAAGGGTTTATCTGGATGCTTGGTATGTGAAAAACTGGTCGCTCTGGTATGACTTGGCCATTTTGTTCAAAACCATCAAAGTCGTTTTTGGTCGAAACGGTGCCTATTAAAACGTGACTCAGCCTAGCCACTCGAACAACCTTACAGCGCTTAGGTGGTTTGCTGCCTGCTTGGTCTTGTATGGCCATTCCTTTGTGTTTTTGGGTTTGCCCGAGCCGCTCTTTTTGCAGTGGGTTCCCCTAGGGCCTGTGGGTGTCTACACATTTTTTGCCATCAGTGGTTATTTGGTGGCGCAAAGCTGGGAGAGAGACCCTCACGTGCTGCTCTTTTTGGCCAAGCGAATTCTCAGAATTTTTCCAGGCCTCATCGTTTGTACCTTGCTCAGCGTGTTGGTTTTGGGTCCTTGGCTTACCACCCTCGATGCCAAAACCTATTGGACCAACGAACACACCAGGGGCTACCTCACCAACATAGCCCTTTACATGACCTACCACTTGCCCGGTGTGTTTGCTCAAAACAGATTGCCTCACGCGGTGAATGGCTCACTCTGGAGTTTGCCGGTTGAATTTTTCATGTATGCGTTGCTGGCCTTGTTGGGCTTTGTAAGCTCTTATCTCGCCAGTTCAAAGCTAAGTTCATGGCTTTTGGCCATCACCACGGCAGGGTTCATGGCCTTGCTGTCTTTATGGGCTTGGTCGGCCACCGAGCCCTGGGTGGTTTACCGAGCAGACCTCAGGCAAATTCCTTTGTGCGGTGTTTATTTCATGGTGGGAGCTTGTCTTTTGAAGTTCAAGGCAGAGAAGTACTTCACCTTGTCTAATGTGGTGCTGTTGGTGGTGGCTTGGTTGTGTTTAAGCAGGCAGCCCCTTTGGTTTGTCGCTGCTTCTTGGTTGGTTTTGCCATTTGTGGTGTTGGCCTTTGGGCTCAGCCACCATTCCTTGCTGGCTCGTTTTGGGCAGTTTGACTATTCTTACGGCATTTACATCTATGCTTTTCCAGTTCAGCAAACCATTGTTTCTTTTTGGCCGCAAATGCCATTCATTGAGTATCTTTTTAGCACTTTTGCTGCCACTGTTACTTTGGCGGCCTTCTCTTGGCATTTTGTTGAAAAGCCGTCCCTCAAGCTCAAGCCCTTTCGCGGATAATTCAAGGAATTGAAAAGAACGCGGCACATGCAAGAGACAAATTCCGATCATGGCACAGTCATCACACTGTCCATCGTCACCTACAACTCAGAAAAATGGCTGAACGCCTTTTTCTTGAGCCTATTGAAGCAAAACCTGCCCTGTAGGCAAATTGCGCTGTGTGTGCTCGACAACGGATCGAAAGACAGCACCTATGCATGGCTTCAAGCCAAACAGTCCGAACTCAAAGAAAGCTTTGCCAGCGTGCAATTGCGGCAGGGCGCCAACATTGGCTTTGGCGCGGGCCATAACCAAAACTTAAGCACCGCCTCTACGCCCTTCTTTTGGGTCACCAATGTAGACCTTGAGTTTGAGCCCGACACCCTCACCACGCTGCTGCACACGGCGCAACAAGACATGCTGCGGGCTACATTGGCCGACGCCAGCCATGCGGTGAAAGCGCCAGAAGTAGCTGCTTGGGAGTGCCGCCAAAAACCCTACGAACATCCCAAGGACTACCACCCAGTTACTGGTGCAACAGATTGGTGTTCCAGCGCGTGTGTATTGTTCAATACAAAGGCACTCAAATCGGTCAAGGGCTATGAGCCCTTGCTGTTTTTGTACGGTGAAGATGTAGAGCTTTCATACCGCCTGCGAGACCGTGGGTATGTCTTGCGTTATGTGCCACAGGCCACTGTTTGGCACTTTACTTACGAAGAAGCTGCGCAAATAAAACCGCAACAATTTTTAGGCAGTACCTTGGCCAATGTGCTGATCAGGTGCCGGTACGGCCGCAAGCATGAGGTCATTCAAGGCTTCATGATGTTCATGGGCTTGTTCGCATTGCGCCCCTTGTTTCCCAGCATGCGCACCAAGTTGTTGGGCCAAGCCTTTCAACTTTTAAAGCTGGCGCCTCAATTTTTACGCACAAGAAAAAAGAGCCAGGCGCATTTTCCATTTCGCATGTGGGACTACGCCATGACGCGTGAGGGCGCTTTTTACGAATACCCCACTGACGCTGAATCGGCCATTCATCAAGCCAAACAATCGACCCAAGGTGCACCCATGGTCAGTGTGCTCATGCGCACCATGCCAGGTCGAGCCGGAAAACTGAAAGAGGCCATTGCCAGTGTGGTGCTGCAAACCTATGCGCACCAAAAAGGCCCCATTGAGTTGGTGGTGGTGGAAGATGGTGGCCTTGGCGTAGAAAGCGCTAAAGAGGTTCTGAGTGCGCTCAAAGCCAGTGGTCAATTGGCCCAAGTGGTGTATTTGCCATTGCCCAAAGTGGGAAGATGCATTGCGGGCAACAAAGCCCTTGAAGCCGCCACAGGCCAGTTGTGTTGCTTTCTAGATGACGACGATTTGTTTTATGCCGATCACTTAGAAGTGTTGGTCAACGAATGGCTGAACCAACCCCAGTTGGGTGCCGTTTACAGCCTGAGTTATGAGGTAAGAACCCATGTGCTTAGCGAACAGCCTTGGGTGTATGAAGATGTGATGCACAGCCTCATTCATCGCCAAGAATTTAGTCGCCCTACGCTTTGGCATCACAATTATTTCCCCATTCAATCGGTGTTGTTTCAGCGTCGCTTGTATTTGGAAAACGGGGGCTTTGACTCAGACCTCGAAAACTTAGAAGACTGGAACCTGTGGGTTCGTTATTCTTTGAAAAATGAATTCAAGCTGGTCAGAAAAGTGACCTCCTTGTACCGAGTGCCCGACAATCTGAACAAGGCCTTGCAAAGACAATCGGTGCTAGACGACTACTACGCCAAGGCGCAAGCCAAGCATGCTGAGTTAAGGCTGGAACTAAGCCCGCCAGAGATTATAGAAATTGCCAAACAGTTTGCTAGGCAAAACCAAGTGGTAGGTGTGCCTACTTCGTGGGTTCGCACAGCGGTGCTTAAAACGCCAGTTCTCAATCGGCTGTATCACCCCCTGAAGCGCTTGCTGAGCATCTGGCGGCAAATCAGGGCCTAAGGCCAATGGCCCCAAACTTGGTGCTTGGGTTGAGGGCCTAGCTCGTTCGGCGCAGAAAGCGCGTATAGCGCCATGACCGAGAATTTTTCAAGCTTGAAATTTCTTGCTCGGCTGCAGCGAGAGCTTGCTTTAACTGCGCCAAACTCAAAGCATCAAAGTTAATTTGGGACTGAGCCTGTACCAAGGCATTTTGTGATTCTTTCAATTGACCTTCAAGCAAAGCTAAATGAGCCTGCTGTCGTTTCAATTCACCTTCGGCCCAAGCTAATGAGCTTTGATGGTTCTGGAGTTGTGTTTCGGTCCAAGCCAAAGAGTTTTGATGATTTTGAAGTTGTTCTTCAAGCCATGTGATAGCCGCTTGATGGTTTGCCTCAAGCGCCACTGAAGCTTCTAGCAATTCATTTTTCTCATTCAACCATATTGCCTGAGCTGAGTCATGAGCAGAGGCTTGCTCAGCCAGTTGAGTAGCTTGTGCTTCAGCCAAAAGCTTAGCATCAGCCAAGTCTTGCATTAACTTCAACATTTGGCCCGAGGCTGAAGTGGGGTAAGCCTTCACCACATGCTGGTAGACCAAGCCATCTGCGCAGCGTTCGCGCAAGTAGGCCTGGTCTTGTGTTTCCAAGCGATTCCAAAAGCTTTGAAGCTCTGCTTGTGCAGGGTCTACTTGAACGGTTTCCCATTTTTGCCAAAGCAAGCCACATTCGCGCAGCAAGGCATCTATGTCTTCGCGGCCAAAGAAGCGCAGGTGCGTGTTGTCTAGCAAGCCTTTGCTTTGATACGGAAAACGCCCCGCCATCAAACTGGCCACCACCGTGAGGTGGCTGGCATTGGGCAATGACATTAAGACAAAGCCTTGGTCGTTTAGAAAGCTGGGGAGCAAGCTTAAAAGTGGCCGCGGGTCTCGTAGGTGCTCCAGCACATCGGCACACAGTACCACGTCAAACTTTTCATTGTGCAAGCTCGCATGCCAGTTTGGGTCTTCCAAATTGGCCTGCAAGGTTTTTTCGCAAAATGGCTGGCACATGGCCAGTGTTTCGGGGTCCATTTCTACGCCGGTTACCTTACAACCCTTGCTGTGCAAAATGCGGGTGACAGTGCCAGGCCCTGTGCCCAATTCCAACACTTTTTGGCTCGGCTGAACCAAACGCGCCAGACGAGCAGCCGCGCTGCCTCCGTTGGGATCAATCTCGTGAGCGTAGCGATGTTTTATCATGGGCGAAAATTAGAACTTCCATCAGATTACAACAAACACGAGCATTTCGGTTGACAGCATGTTGCAGAGAATCTTATCTATCCTTCAAAACGGCTTGTTGTCTGGCACAAGTTCTTTGTCGCCACCTGCTTTACGGCTCGATTATGACCTTCCAGCCTATCGAGAGTTTATGTGTCAAGAAACATATCTCTACAAGGCGTCTTACATCAAGCAGCACGTCAAAGTGGAGGGGGCCGGGCATTATCAAGCGGCGCTTCAAAAAGGCTCTGTTATTGTAGTCTTTGTACACCACGGCAGTTGGTTGCTTATGAATGGCGCCTTGCATCTTTTGTGTGGCGGTGCGCCCATTACATCGATTGCTTCAAGGCGCAACTTGGAGTTTTGCAGTCCAGAGGAAAAAGAGTTTTGGCTGGGTGTTCACAAACGCTCAGCAGAAAGCTGCAATGCCCCTGTTATTTTTTACACAGACCAAACACCCATTGGCCCCGTGCGCTGGCTGAAGTCGCCGAACCATGTTTTAACGGTGGCCCTGGATGTGAGAGAGCCAGCCGCCAACAAGCCAGAGCAAGCCTTTGAGTTCATGGGGCAAACCATTTACTTACAAACGGGCCCAGCTAGATTGGCACAAATGACGGGGGCCCTTGTAGTGCCAGCCGCTATTGAATACAACCCCCATGCGCAAATGCACACCCTCAGTTTGTATGAGGCATTGAGCGCCACAGATGCCACGCCGCATGAAGTGACGCAACAAGCGCTGAACAAAATTGGCCCGCACATTGAGCGTGCCCCGCAGCAGCAGTTTTACGATTTATTGGGGGCGCTGCAAGTCCCACAAATGCCTGTCACACCTTCATCAAACTAGGACCAATGGTGTGGCAGTTGCACAAAGCCCTGATGCAAGCCGTCTTGAACCACGTCCACCGCAGCGGTTTGCAGCACCACGTCATACACGTGAATGGCGCGCTCATCAAATAAATAAGCACCCACCGTAAATCGCCCCTTCATGAGGGGCAATTGTGTAAACACGACCGTGGCCTGGCCACAGCCATTGGCGTCGCGCTCAATGGCAATGCTGTCAAACAAGGTATAGGCACTGGTAAAAATTTGCCCATCGGGCAACGCAAACCCTGTGGCAATGGTGGGGCAAGGCAAGGCAGGGTCGGACTCAAACTGCACCGTAATGTGCACATGGCTTTTTAAGCTGTAGGCCACCAACTCTCTACCCACTTTTCCGTCCACACTGACTTCAATGTTCAAAATGCGTGTGAGCTTTGTGCCTGAAGCGGCCGCCACAGCCGATACTTTTGCATCGACCACTTGCGTTGTTTTGAAGGTTTCGCCGCCTTCAGCCCGAAGGCTGTCTGCATAGGCGGCTACCACCATGCTGGCTGGGCCTTCTAGTTGCACTTGGCCTTTGTCTAGCCAAATGGCGCGGTCGCAAAATGACTCCACTTGGTACATGCTGTGAGAACAAAACAACACGGTGGTGCCTTGCTCTTTCAAGTGCATGATGCGCTCAAAAGACTTTTTGGCAAAGGCCCCATCGCCCACGCTCAGGGCTTCGTCAATGACCAAAATATCGGGGCTGGCGCTGGTGGCAATGGAAAACGCCAAGCGCACATACATGCCGCTTGAATAAGTTTTAACGGGCTGATCTATAAAGTCGCGAATGCCAGAAAATTCAACGATGCTTTCATACAAAGCATCGGTTTCGGGGCCGGTTAGTCCCATGACGGCAGCAGCCAAATAAACATTTTCTCTGCCGCTAAATTCGGGGTTGAAACCAGCTCCCAGCTCAAGCAAAGCACCAATTTTGCCGCTGACCAACACGCTGCCACTGCTGGGGTTCAGGGTGCCACAAATGAGTTGCAACAAAGTCGACTTGCCCGCACCATTTCGGCCCACCAAGCCTAAGGCCTCACCTTTTTGAACTGTCAAATTAAGGGGTGCCAGCGCTACAAACTCGTTTTCGTTCTGTGCCTTTGAAGAAGGCCATACGGCTTGCCAAAAACGATCAGAGGGTTTGGCAAAACGTTTGTAGGTTTTGCCCACATGGTTTAAAACCACCGCAGCGGCGCTGAGATGGCTTTCTGAATGATCAAAGGACATCGGCAAATCCTTTGCGGGTTCTGTCAAACAAAAGAGCGCCCAAGCAAGCCACCACCAAGCCGCCTAAAAACAAAAGCCCCAAACTGTCAAATTGCGGCCAATGCCCCAAAAGCCCAATGGCACGCAAGGCTTCAATGGGAATGGCCAAGGGGTTCAGTTGCACCCAGCCTTGCAAAAAATCGGGCAACACGCTGAGCGGAAAAAACACAGGCGTTAAAAATAAAAACATGCCCATGAACAAGCCCACCATTTCGCCCAAGTCGCGAAAATAAACCCCCATGGCTGCAAGGGCCCAGCCCAGCCCAAGCAAGACCGGCACCAAGGCCAAAAACACCAATGGAATGGCCAGCCAAGAAAGATGCATGCCTTGACCCAGCAACCAACAGCCAGCCAGCCAGACCAAGCACGACACCCCTGCATGAAAAAACGAGGCGGCCAAACTAGACCAGGGCAAAACTTGCAACGGAAACACCACCTTGGTGACCAAGTTGGGTTGCTCTACCACTAGCTTGGGGGCTTTGCTCATGAGCTCTGCGGCCCAATTGAAAACCAGCAAGCCAGCAAACAAATTGAGCGCAAAGCTGATGTTGCCATCTTCCACGCCTGGCCAGCGGGCTTTGAAAATATGCCTGAACACCAAGGTGTAAACCGCCAACATGGCCATGGGCGTAATCACCGCCCAGCTCAGCCCCAACATAGAGCCTTTGTAGCGGCCTAGCACTTCACGTCTGGCAAACTGCCAAATAAGGTGCCGCTGCGCCCAAGGCAATAAATACAGTTTGAGCAATTGCAAAAGTGGGTTCATGTGGGTCGGGGTAATTTTTAGTCTGAAGATTTTTCAGCCATTTGTTTAAGCTTGGCGGCATCGACTTTCAAATTGTCGCCATCGCGCGCCAAGGCCCCCTGAGATTGCAAGACCTGAAAAGCGCGCGTAACGGTTTCTCGGGTGAGGTTCACCATGATGGCCATTTCTTGATGGGTTGGCGCGTCTTCAATAAGGTCTTTGCTGCGACCCTCTTCTGTGAGCTTTTGCAGCAAGGCACAAATTCTTTGAAGTGGGTTGATGATGCCCAAAATTTGACGTTGGCTGCTTTGGGCCCGAATGCGTTTGGCCAAGCCAGAGGTCATGGCCTCGATGGCGGGCGGCGTGGCAAAAATATAGCCCCTTGCCTCACGAGCGGGCACCATGACCACTTGAGACTTTTTGTTGGCAATGATAATTTCGGGTGGCGGTAGCCCGTCAAGGACTGAAATTTCGCCAAAGTAAGCGCCTTCTTCAATAAAGTGAAGACCTACTTCTCTGCCGTCTAGCGTAAAATCAATGGCTTGTAGTCTGCCTTCTAAAAGAAACATCAATGATTGCGTGGGTGTTTCCTTGGGCAGCACCACTTCTCTTTTGGCAAAGGTGTGCGTGCTAGCCCGCATGGCCAGCGCAGCCAGGGCCTCCGCTGGAAGCAGGCGCAGCAAAGAAAATTGTTGCAATAGAGACGGATGAAGGGCCATTAGGCTATAGAAGTTTCAATTGCGGTCTATCTTAGGCTTAAACAGCCGTTCTTTTACAAGCAGGTGTGATCGTACGCACAAGTTTGGCTTAGCTTTTTTTTTATACTGTCGAATCAATTCAAATGACCATGCTTGACTATTTAGTTGCCAAACTCAAAACTTCAAGGCCTTTTAGCTTGAAGCAAATGAGCGTGGCTGCTTTTTATGCATTTGCCGTTGTTTTCTCATTCTCCACAAGCAGCGCTGCCGCTTCGGTGGTCGGTGAAGTTACCCTCACAATTGGCAAATCCAACATTGAGAGATTGCAGCCAGCTCCTGCCAGCGCAGCTGTGCTGGAGTCTCAAAAAGGCGGGTCCATTCAAGAAGGCGATGTCATTCGCACCTCAGAAAACGGCCATGTGCACATCAAGTTTATCGATGGTGCCCGTGTCAGTGTTCGGCCCAATTCTGTGTTCAGAATTCACGAATTCAAGTACACCCCAACCGATCCAGCGGCTTCAGTGGTGCGCCTAAGCCTCGATGCAGGCGAAGCGCGCAGCATCTCTGGCGCCGCTGCCCAAGCTGCCAAGGAGCGTTTTAGGCTTAACACGCCCCTTGTGGCCATCGGGGTGAAGGGCACCGACTTTGTAACACAAGTGGGCAAAGAAGCCACCCGAGTGACGGTCAACCAAGGGGCCATTGTCATGGCTCCATTTGACCTGAGTTGCAAGGCTGATGGTGTGGGCTATTGCTCCGGCCCCAGAGCCAAAGAACTCAGCGCCGATATGTTGGGCATGATGCTCATTTACCGTTTGGGCGCTTCAGACCCTAGCCTGCAAAAAATCGGTAAAACAGGGGCCACTGGCTCCAACGGCCCTTCGGATGCCAGCAAATTGTTGCTGCTAGACCGCCAAGCCCGAGACGGCGCCGAGCGCCCCTTGGCCTCCGACACCGAAACCAAAAACCTCATGAACTCGGTGGCCACCACGCGCCTTATTTGGGGTCGCTGGGCCCGCGACCCAATAGCCAACGATACCCTCACTGTTCCATTTTTAGAGGCTATGAAGGGCAACGATGTAACCGTGGGCGATGGCTACTACTTTTTGTTCCGAGAACCCAGCAACATCAACTTGCTGCCCAAGCTCACCACCAAAGCCGACTTTGCACTCAAATCTAGCTCGGCCTACTATCGCAATGCAGCCAACGAATTGCAAGCGGCCTCAGTGCAGTCGGGCAATTTGGGCATTGACTTTGCCACCCGCACTTACAACACCCAATTAAGCTTGTACGCCCAGAGCGCGGGGGTGCAAAGCTTCAGCATGTTTGGCAGCATCAACCCCCAAAACGGTATTTTCTTGGGCAATTCTGATACACAGCCCGGCCAGTACAACCCAGCCAATAGCTTGGCCGGCGCCATCACGTTCGACGGCCGCCAAGCAGGCTACTTGTTCAGAACCCAAATTGGCCGCGGCACCTTCACGGGCGCCACCTTGTGGGGCAAGTAAAGCATGGCCCACCCTTCTCAATTGCCACAGCGCACTCAGCCAAGCAACGTGGCCAAGCCATTGGTATGGGCCAGTGTGTGGGTGGCACACCCAAAATGGCTGTATGCCGCGGTGTCCTTGTTGGCTATTGCCAGCATGTGGTTGGCAACAAGTCTTTGGGCACCACAGTTTCAGCAGTGGGAAGAGCGCCTTTCTAGCCGCACATGGTCTTTGGCTAACCCCGGTGCCACCGAGCGCCGGGTGGTGGTGGTTGACATTGACGAAAAAAGCACCCAAGCCTTAGGCCCCTGGCCTTGGCCCCGAGACCGAATGGCCAGCTTGCTGCAAAGCCTAGATGCTCAAGGTGTGAACCTCAAGGTGGTGGATGTGCTGTTTGATGGTCAGCAGCCCCAAGACCCCGAGTTAAGCAGTGCCCTTCAGTCTGGTGCACCCACCGTTATTTCTCAGTTGTTGTCTTTGAACCCAGAGGCTCAGTTGCAAAGCGGCCAACTCTCTGGCGCTTTGCCAGGCCCAATGGCTGGCGCTTGCAAGGGCACCCAAGCCTTTGGCTTTATGTCGCCCACTTCGTCACTTGCTCAAGGTGTTTCAGTGGGCCACATTACCCCCGTGGTAGACCCAGATGGCGGCATTAGGCGTGTGCCTGCAGTGCTTTGCTATCAAGGCCAAGCCTACCCCGCTTTGGCGCTGGCTGCTTTGTCTGCGGCCACTGATTCTCAACCCATATTCACATACCTCAATGCTTTGACTGGCCCCGCCCAATCCATTGAAGTCGGTGGCTTTGTTTTGCCTGTGGATGAGCAAGGCTTGCTCAGAGTGTCCTATCAAATGCCTCGCGCAGGTTTTGTGTCTGTGTCGGCTGTCGATGTGCTCCAAGGCAAAGTGCCTGCAGAGCTGCTCAAGGGCGCATGGGTCTTGGTGGGTTCTACGGCTTTTGGCGGAGGCGATGCAGTGCCTACACCTCAGGGTGGTGCTGTGGGCGGCGTAGAGGTGCATGCGCAAATCTTGTCTGCAGCGCTAGATGCTCGCACACCCTTTGTGCCCTTGTGGGCAAAGGCATGGCCTTTCTTGGCTGGTGGTCTAAGTTTGCTGTTCTTGCTTTTGGCCCTTAGGTGGTCTGGCTCCAAAGCTGCTTGGTTTGTGCCTGCTGTGGCAGTGGCCAATGTGGGTGCTTTGTTTGGCATTCATGCCGTGTTGTTGTTGTATTTTCACCAATGGTTAGGTTGGGGCCAGCCTGCTGTGTTTGTGGCGTTGGCAGCCACGTTTCTGACGGCCGCTGAGCTGGTGCGCATGCGCGCAGAGCGCGAGCGCTTGTTCCAAAACTTGTCCAGCTATTTGCCCGAAAGTGCTGCGCGCAAAGTGGCCTTGCAAGAACCCTCGGAGCAGGTGCAGGCCGAAACCCGCCAAGCCACTGTCATGTTGGTTGATTTGCGCAACTTTTCTGCCTACTGCGAAGAGCGCACCCCCGAAGACGCGGCCACCGTACTGCACCTTTTTTACACCACGCTAGATGCCATTGTGTCTGCGCACGGCGGCGTGGTGGAGCAAATGGTGGGCGATGGCCTCACGGCAGTATGGAACGGCTCTTTGCCGTGCGACCAACATGCACAAAAAGCCGTAGCCGCAGCCAGTGTCATATGGGAGCAGGGCGTGGCGCAGCTGCCTCAGGGCGGCTCTCGCAAAACACCGCCCTTAGACATTGGCATTGGCATTGAAACTGGCCCTGTGATGGTGGGCTCTTTTGGTTCTGCTCGGCGCCGTGTTCACACAGTCATGGGTGAAACCGTTAGCGTGGCCAGCCGTTTAGAAAAACTAACCGCCGAGCTGGGGTACCCCATTTTGTTGGGCCCGAATTTGCACGCAGCACTGAACGCCCAAGAAGACGTTAACTCTGAGCCTGAAAACGAAGCCTATAAATTTCAAAAGCTGGGCGACTTTTTGTTGGCTGGCATGCGTGCTCCGCGTACGGTTTATGCACTGCCTGTCAACATTGACCCTTCGCGTTTGCACTTGATTTCTGGACTAGACCCCGAAATCAGTATGATGGGCTGATTTTTCCCTCTTCCTATTTCCTTTGAAGACTTTGAAGTTCAGAACCTCTGGCTTGCTGGTGGGTGCCACATGGACCTTGGCTACTGCATTGCACCCAGCCATGGCGGCAGACCTGCAATGCCCACCGCCAGAAGCTTGGCAGACAGCTCAGCTGCCCCAACTGGCAGCTTATTCAGAAGCTTGCGAAGAAAACGCGTTGTTTCAAGCGCACAAAGGCGCTTTGTTGCTGACAGAGGGCCAAATTGAACTGGCCGCCATTGCCTTAGAAAAAGCGCTATTGTTGCGGCCAGACCTGCCCGGCGCCCAACTGGACTATGCCCAAGCACTGGCTCAAATAGGATTAAAAGGCTCGGCCAGGGCCTTGCTGCAAGAAGTGCTTCAACGCCCCGATATTCAACCCGGCCTAAAGCAAAAGCTAAGCCAATCTGCTAGCGCTTCAAGCTGGACATGGAACACCCTGCTTCAAACCACAGCGGGCCACGAAACCAATTTGAACAGTGCCACCTATTCAGAATACCTGACCTTGTGGCTGTCAAATGGGCCTGTAGACCTGGCCTTGGCAGACACCGCCAAGCCCATAGCCGGCAAGGGTCTTAAAACCCAAGTAGCAGCCCAAGGCCAAACCCCACTTGGTTTTGGTGAATTGGGCTTAAGCGCCATGCTGACCGCCAAAAACAGCCCCCAACATCCAGAGGGAAACAACCGATCGGTAGAGGGGTCTATCAAATACAGCTTGCCCATGCCACTGGGTTTGGCTGTGGCGCCGCATTGGGCCTCTGGCCAATGGCAAGCAGCCTTGGGAAGCACCCAGTTTTGGATTGGGTCGGCATCGGCCTATTTAGATCAGAGCGCGCAGCTTAAATTTATGTGGAACACCTTTAACGCGCCCTGTAGGTTGGCGCCGGCTATTGGCAGCATGGCGCAAACCTTTCCCCAGTCTGCCAGTTTGAATGGCAACTACCGGTTTGGCCGAATAGAGATGACGTGTGCCAACGGCGGGGCTCAAGAAACCCAGCTGAGCTTTGGCTCTGGTACCGACAGGGCCATAGACCCCATGCGCCCAGGTGGCGACAAAAAAAGAGCAGACTTGATTTTGAGGCACGAAAGACTTTGGGGAAATGGCCAATTGACCTTGCTGGCGCGCTATTCAGAAAACAAAGACCAATTGAACTACAGCGAGCTTTTGGGCGACCTTAAAACCAACACCAAAAGGCAAGATGTGAGTATTTCTTACTGGTTGCCAGTTAGTAAACAATGGCGCGTGGGTTTGAACGTGGAAACAACATCACAAAAATCCAATAACTCTTTGTTTAATTTGAAAAATTTGGGTGTGTATGCTGGACTTCGGTGGTCAAACACCTAAAACACACAAAAAACACGATGTTTTTTTGCAACAAAGCAATTTCATGCTGTTCTGTGTGACTCAAATCACAAAAATTGGGGGAGAAATTCCTCTACAATCACCCGTCTGCAGAAAAAAGTTCACCCGTTATGGGCGCTTGTCAAAGCTTTTGGACCCCCGAGAGCTTTAACGAGCCTCCGAAAGGAACGCTCGACTTTCTGCAGAAAGTTTCAATTTTTCTAACTAAAGGAATTAAAAATGGCAATCTCCACAAACGGCGTCATCCTGACACGCTTGGCCGGTGCTCTGTATAACCAACAGCTGAGCAACGCAACATACAACGAAGTTTTGACAGCGTTCAATTCACCCACCGCATTGAGCACATTGGCAAACTATCTGATTTCTACAGACTTTGCTTCCAAGACAGATCTGCAAATTGCAACTACTTTGGTTTCCAACTTGAGCTTGACATCCGTTACAGGCTTGGACAACTGGATTGCTGCTCAATTGACAGCGGCTGGCTCTGCTAAAGGTGCAAAAGTCATTTCTTTGTTGAATGATTTTTCTAATATGTCAACTACAGATGCAACCTATGGCGCAGCTGTAACAGCATTCAATACAAAAATTGATGCAGCACAAGCTTTATCTCAAACATCTGGTAATACAGGATCAACATTTACTGCAGCAGGCTCTGCTGGACTCACATTAGCGCTTACTACGGGAACTGATGGTTTAGTTGGTGGTGCGAACAGCGATTTATTTAATGCGACCTATACAGCTGCAAATGGAATGACATTGCAAAGCACTGATACCGTGAACGGTGGTAATGGCACTGATACTTTGTCTGTATCAGTTGGTGCAGCTGGCGTGGTTCAAGCATCTGTAAGCAATGTCGAAACAATTAGCGGCAATTTCAGTGCGGGTGGAACGATTTCTTTATTAAGTACAACTGGAGCAACTTCAGTTGAATCCTCTGGTTCTACTAATGCAGCAATTTTTTCAAATATTCCTTCTGCAGCCACTGCTGTAAAAGCAAACAACACTGCATTTGGAACCACCTTTGGGTTTACCGTTGCCGCTTTAGTTGGAACTGCAGATACAGTTTCTCTAACTGCAAACAATGTAACTGCTGGTACGATTACCATTCAGCCAGCGTCAGGTACAAACGGTGCTGAAACAATTTCAATCTCGTCTTCCGGATCTTCAAATGTCTTAACTTTAGACGATGGTACTTCTACAAGTTTGGCCACGTTGAATATCTCGGGTACTCAAGACTTGGGTCTAACTGTTACACCAACTACCGTCACTACAATTAATGCGTCTACATTAACTGGTGCGCTGACTCACACAACTACTGGCACCTTGGCTACAAGTATTACTGGCGGTTCAGGAAATGATGCATTAACACTTGGTGCAGCAGCTGTTGCTGATTCAGTAAATGCTGGTGCCGGTGATGACACTATCACTTTTTCTGCTAATCTTTCTAACACCGACACTATCATCGGTGGAGATGGCACTGACATTTTGGTATTCGGAACCTCAGCGGACGGTACGGGATACACAGCGCCAACAACTGCAACCATTTCAGGATTCGAGACGCTAAGATTTACTAATGCAATTGCAGCAGGACTTACAACTGCAACAGTTCAGGCCGGAATTACTACCCTCGATTTGGTAGGTGGAACTAATGCACAAACTGTTGTTTTAGAAGCTGGTACAAAGACAGTACGAGTTGGTGCTGCCAACACTGGCACGTTGACTGTTACCGATACAGGAACTGCTACTACTGACGTTTTGGCTGTCAACAACACAGGCGCAGCAGCTTCAATCTTTGGCGCTGCCGCAGGCGGACTTGTAGTCACTGGTTTTGAAACAGTTAATTTAAATGGTTCAGGGACCGGTGCTGCAACAACTCAGCAGGCTACCGTAATCACCTTAACACCAGACACTGGTGGCACTTCCACTCTTAATCTTTTAGGCACCAACTTAATTACAAGTACCGGCGCGATCACTGCAAACATCATCGATGCAAGTGGAATGACGGGTACGACAGCTGCTCTAACTATGGGTGCGGCAGCGGCAACTGGTACTTTGACATCCATTGTGGGTTCACTTAACGCAGATACGTTGTTGGGTGATGACTCTTCATCTATTAATGGTGGTGCAGGTAACGATACCATTACGGGTGGCTCTGGTAACGATACGCTTGTTGGTGGTCTGGGTAATGACTCCATCACTGCAGGTACAGGTAATGACTCCCTCGACGGCGGAGACGGTGATGACTCGATTACCATCGCTGGTAATTTGACAGCTACTGACACAATCGCTGGTGGCGTTGGCTCAGATACTTTGTCTATTGGTACGGCAGCTGCGACCCTAGCAACTGCTGCAAACATTTCAGGTTTTGAAACTTTGGCAGTAACTACTGCAGGTTTGACAACTGATTTGTCAGTTTATGCAACCAATAACACCTTCACTCGCTTAAATGAAGTGGGTGCTGCAGGCACATATACAATTACAGGAGCGGGATCAGCTTTTGCTACTCTTGCTGCTGGTACTGCTGCAGATACATTCACTTTTAGCAGAGCAGTAAACACATTGTCTGACAGTTTGACTTTCATTGCATTGACTGCAGCAACGACTACAGCTCTTACTGCTTCAGGCGAAGAAACTTTGACATTGCGTTCTTCATCGACTGGCCAAGCAACTATCACAGATATTAACGCTGGTGCATTAACTACATTGAACATTTCTGGGACTGGAGGTGTAACTGTTACCAACGCTATTACAAACTCCACGGGGCTGGCCACCATCACAGATAGCCACACAGGCACGGGTACGTTGTTGATCAATGCGACCAACTCGACGTCTGCGATTACCTTCACCAGCGGTGCTGCAACAGGAAATACAACGTTGACTACTGGTTCCGGTAATGACATCATCACCGCTGGTTCCAGCATCTTGATTGCAACAGCTGGCTCGGGTAACGACTCGGTCACAGGCGGCGCGCTGGCTGATACGATCGATGGTGGTACTGGCAACGACACTATCAACGGTGGCGCAAGTGGTGACTCATTGACCGGCGGTACAGGTGCTGACTCCATCACCGGCGGCGAGGGTATTGACCGTATCATTTCAGGCGGTGGTATCGATACCATCGTCCTGACAGAAACCACTGCCGCAGTCGATACGATTGTTTTTGCAGAAACTGGTCCTGTGAACGTAGATTCAGTGACTGGCTTTACTGTGGCATCTGACTTGGTGGAAGTGTCAATCGCTGCCTTTACCGGTAGCGTCTTGGCTGAGCTCTCCACTGTTGCTGGTACCGACATCAACGCCGCAGTTGCAGCTGGAGCCTTCGACACTGTATCAGCAGCGGCAGGCGCGGCTACGGCTGGCGGAACAAACACAGCCATTTTCTTGGCCTCCACGGCTTACACGACTTTTGCAAATGCAGTCAATGGTGAGGGAACCGGTTCGGTGACTGGTGCCACTGATGCCAACTTCACTACGGCTACAGAAGGTGTGTTGACAGTCTGGTACGACGCTAGCGCTTCGCAAGCGGTGGTAGGCGTGTGGGTCAATTCCTCCACTTCGGTGGCCAATACACTTACGACTGCCGATACGTTTGTTGAGATTGTGCGGGTCGGTATTACCAGCACCAACTACACGCTGGCTAACATCGACGCGATGTTGTCCGCAGCTTGATGAAGGTCAAGTAATGGTTCTGCTTAGTTTGCAGTCTGTTATTTAAATTTAAAAGCAACAACTAACCCCGTCCCTCAAAAGGGGGCGGGGTTTTTTCTGACGTGGAAACCTGATTAAGTCTCAGAGTCCAACATAATTTAAAATAGATTATTTTGGCCACTTCTACCAAACTATCGATCTAAACTATGATTAAGAATTTATACCCATCACCAATATATTCTAGTAGCTCATCAATAGAGCTATTAAATGGTTTAAAGAAATCTGTTTCAGAAATTTCGTTAGTAAGTGAGTCAAGAGGTCATAGCACTATAGGCGGATATCAATCAAATTCAAAGTTATTTGAAAATAATGCAATATCAATTCAGCAGCTAAAGAAATTTATTGGACAAGAAGTATTTAAATATTGGCCCCATCTGTCTCAGGCTTTAACTGGGGAGGCATATGAAGGTGAGCTGCCTCAGTTCGAATTATGGGGATGGATTACATCTTTGAAATCCGGAGGTTTTAATTCACCACATATTCATCCCAGATCAACTATCAGTGGTGTTTATTATGTCAAAACGCCGGCTGAAATTATCATTAATAAAGATGGGAGTTTTGCTGGTTGGATTGGATTCATGGATCCCAGATCAAATGCACAGACTTGGCCGCTAGCTGCACACTTGAATTATTCATTTGTTTCACCTGTTGAAGGTAGTGTTGTTCTCTTCCCTTCATACCTCCCGCATTTTGTACCACCTTTTAATGCAGAAGATGAGCGAATATCTATAGCATTTAATTTAAGACACAAATTATTATAATTTTTTATTATGCTATATATAAAGGGCAAGGAACATGAAATACTTTCTGCATGTTGGCTGCGGCCACAAACGTAAAGACCGCACCACCAAGACTCTCTCGTCTACTGACTGGAGTGAACTACGTTTTGACATTGACGAATCCGTCACACCTGACTTGGTCGGCACCATGACCGACATGTCCACCGTTTCTTCCGATTCATTGGATGCAGTTTTCTCCTCTCACAACATTGAGCACTTGTACCCGCATGAAGTGCCTTTGGCATTGGCAGAGTTTGTTCGGGTACTCAAATCTGATGGCATAGCTGTCATTACCTGCCCCGACCTCAAATCGGTCTGTGCTTTGATTGCCGAAGACAAACTCACCGAAGCGGCTTACACAAGTCCTGCCGGCCCCATTGCCCCAATAGACATCTTGTACGGCCTGCGCTCTTCCATGACTCAGGGCAATTTGTACATGGCTCACCGCTGCGGCTTTACTCAGAAAGTGATGACCGCAACCCTTCAGGCGGCGGGCTTCAAGGCGGTGGCCACCATGTCCCGTGCCCATCCTTACTTTGACCTTTGGGCGGTGGCCAGCAAGGAGGCTTTGACTGAAGAGCAAATCAAAGCGTTGGCTGTTGAGCATATGACCCCGCTGTAACTTGCAGCATTGGCACAATGACTTCACAAAGCATCAACTCGCAGGTTCACCAGCAATTACAGCTTTTGCTTGGCCAAGCAACACAGGGCAATGCCGCCGAACAAGCACAACTGAACAACGCTTTGCGCTTGCTGTCCAAGTGGCGCTCTGTGCTGATTCAAAACACCTTGCTGCAACAAAACGGCACGGTGGTGATGCAGGGGCCTTTAAAGGGTATGGACTTTTTGCCGCAATCGGCCGAGGGCTGCCACATTGCCAAACTGCTGGGTTGCTACGAGCAGCCCTTGCAACCCTTCATAGAAAATGCCGTTCAAAAGCAATACCCCACCATTTTGAACATTGGTTGCGCTGAAGGCTATTACGCCGTGGGCATGGCACTTCGCATGCCCAACACCCGCGTGTTGGCGCATGACCTCAACCCCAAGGCACAAGAAATCTGTGCAGAGTTGGCGCAAAAGAACCAAGTCGCTGACCGGGTGGCCGTGGGTGGCTTGTTTACCCCGGCTGACTTCGCGGCTTACGCAGGGCAGAAGGTGCTCTTGATGTGCGACATCGAAGGCGCTGAACGTGAGTTGCTGGACCCACAAGTCAGCCCGAATTTGAAGGGCATGGACATCATCGTCGAAAGCCACGAGTGCCTGATTACTGGCGTGACCCAGTTGCTCAATGACCGTTTCAAAGCCACGCACGACATCACGCTGGTGCAAGACGATGGACAACGCCAACTGGCCGCTTCTCCTCATTGGTTTGTTAATTTAGCCCACTTGGACCAGTTGCTCGCCACATGGGAGTGGCGCTTCGGGCTTACGCCTTGGCTGGTAATGATGGCCAAACATCCCGCAACATGACCGCTGCCATTTACTTCCACCCCGAGGCCTACACCACCAGCGGCCCGAAGTTGATGGGCCGCAATGCGGCGGGTGAGAGTTTTTTGCGTGGGTACGTCAAGCACAGTAGCGCCAAAGCCTTTTGGACTCAAGTACAACGCACTGACCATGCGCAACAGTTTGCCCAAACTGTGCAGGCCTATGGCCGCAGCGAACCGGTCAAAGCAGTCGACAAAACCAGTCTGGGCGCTTTGGCGCAACCGGGCCTTGTGTATTACCCCGGCCCCGGCATTGGCGTGCACGCTTATCACCGCGGTGCATTCGGCCACGGCGCCTGGAGCCTGTGCGGCATCACCCACACCACATCGTCTGCTGGCGCCATGGATGCTTTGGCCGCGCTACTCACGGCGCCTGTGCAGCCCTGGGATGCAGTCATTTGTACGTCCCATGCGGTCAAAGACAACGTTTCACGCTTGCTGCAAGCGCAGGTGGACTACCTGAAGGACCGTCTAGGCATCAGCAAGATCACGCTGCCGCAATTGCCTGTTATTCCTTTGGGCATTCACACGGAAGACTTTGAATTTTCTGCACAACAAAAGTCAGCTGCCCGCGCGACAATTGACGTGACCGCCGACTCGCTGGTGGTGCTGTTTATGGGCAGGTTGTCGTTTCATGCCAAAGCGCACCCCTTGGCCATGTACCAAGCGCTTGAGGCTGCATCGGTTCAAACAGGCAAGCAAGTAGTCTTGGTTGAATGCGGCTGGCATGCCAATGATTACATTGCCAAAGCCTATGCCGATGCCGCTCGCCTGGCTTGTCCATCGGTGCGTGTTGTCACATTGGATGGCCGGAAAGCCGAAGACCGGCTCACCGCATGGGCCAGTGCCGATGTGTTTTGTTCTTTGTCTGACAACGTCCAAGAAACCTTTGGCATCGTCCCCATCGAGGCCATGGCCGCGGGGTTGCCGGTGGTGGTCTCGGACTGGGATGGCTACAAAGACACGGTGCGCGAGGGGGTGGACGGCTATCGCATTCCAACCCTCATGCCGCATGCCGGCCTGGGGGGCGACTTGGCGCTTCGGCACGCTCTGGAAGTAGACACCTACGACATGTATTGTGGTCACACTTGCTCTTTGGTGGCAGTAGATGTTCAAGCTACTGCAGCTGCATTTGAAAAGCTTTTTAAATTCCCCGAATTGCGCCACCAAATGGGTGCTGCGGGTCAACAACGTGCTCGTGCGTTGTATGACTGGAAAACCATCATCGGACAATACGAGACCCTGTGGGCCAATCTTTCTGAAATACGCTTGTCTCAGTCGAAAGATCTCCAGCCATTACCGCATCCTTGGCCTGCCCGAATGGACCCTTTTCATGCATTTGCCAGTTACCCCACAAAGGTGATGTCACAGCAAACGCTACTTGCCCTGGTGGATGCAGATACTTCAACTGCCATCAAGCGGACACTGGCCTACCGCAAACTGGCCATGGTAGATTTTGCCAACCTCATCTTGCCCACCGAAGATGAAATTCACGGTGTGCTGAGCGCTGCATCTTCTACCCCTCAAACAGCGCAGGTTTTATTGCTGAGCATCGAACCTGCTCGCCAAGCGTTTGTGTTTCGTGCTTTTTTGTGGCTGCTTAAAATGGGAGTACTTTGCGTGAAATCGTCTGGTGAAAATGAGCTCAATAGCCAACCATCCAGTGTCTAGTAAGGTAGAACATGAATATCTTGTTCATCCATCAAAATTTCCCGGGCCAGTTCAAGTTTTTAGCACCCGCATTGGCGCGTCAAGGTCACAAAGTGTTGGCCATGACCATGCAGAAAACCGAGGCCAAGCAGTGGCAAGGTGTTACATTGGTCCCGTACTCGTCAAGCAAAGGCACCACGCCAAACGTTCACCCGTGGGTGTCAGACTTTGAAACAAAAGTCATTCGAAGCGAGGCGTGTTTTAAAACGGCACTGCAATTGAAGGCAGGAGGGTTTCAGCCCGATATCATCATTTCTCACCACGGCTGGGGTGAAAGCTTGTTTATCAAAGAAGTTTGGCCCCAAGCGAAGCTGGCCATTTACTGCGAATTTTTCTACCACCCGCTTGGTGCCGATGTGGGCTTCGACCCCGAGTTTCCACCTTCAGACCCCGGAGATGCTTGCCGACTGCGCCTTAAAAACCTGAACAACTTGCTCCACTTTGAAGTGGCAGACGCTGGTATTTCGCCTACCTATTGGCAGGCCAATACGTTTCCCGAAGCCTTTCGCAGCAAGATTACTGTGGTGCATGATGGCATCGATACCGAGACTGTAGCGCCCAACACTGGTGTGGAACTCACACTCAAGAAAGCCAATGGTCAAGACCTGCGAATGACCCGCAAAGACGAGATCATCACATTTGTAAACCGTAACTTGGAACCATACAGGGGCTACCACGTGTTCATGCGGTCTTTACCCGAACTCCTCAAGCGTCGCCCCCATGCGCAGGTGCTGATCGTGGGCTCAGACGATGTGAGCTATGGCGCCAGACCCACCTTAGCCCAAAACGGGGGAACCAAATGGAAAGACATCTTTGCCAACGAAGTTCGTCCCAAAATCGGAGATGATGACTGGCAAAGGGTTCATTTTCTTGGCCATTTGCCTTATAAATACTTCATACCCTTATTGCAACTGTCCTCAGTCCACGTGTACCTGACGTATCCGTTTGTACTTTCTTGGAGTTTGCTCGAAGCCATGAGCGCAGGATGCGCCATTGTGGCCAGTGACACTCAACCCTTGCACGAAGCCATACAACACAATGAGACCGGGCGCTTAGTGAACTTTTTTGATATCAATTCGCTGACAAATGAAATATGTACCTTGCTTGATAACCCTGCTGAGAGGGATAGGCTGGGGGCTAATGCAAGGCAGTTTGCTCAAGTGACTTACGATCTGCAGACCGTTTGCTTACCAAAGCAATTGGCTTGGGTTGAAAGTTTGAAGGGCTGAGACAATGACAACAATGACATGTCCAATTACCTCACTAAATCCCCCACGAGGATCCCCACGATATTGATGTCAATGTGCCCATCAGCAAAGTTGTAGCCGGTGGAGAGGTCTTTGTGCGTGTCCACCTTGGCAATAGGCGGCACCACAACGCTGGAGACCGACATCGGGCTCTTGGCCAGCGTGTTGGCCGCTTGGTCAATATAGATGTAGTCCAAGGTGACACTGCTCTTGTCTGTAGCCAAGATGTAGTTGAGCATGGCCAGCGCATCAGCCGCACTCACCGCACCGTTCTTGTCCCAGTCCGCTGCAATATAGTCCGATGGCAACCAAGGCGTGCCAGGCGTGCTGGCGTTCAATGCGCCGTTGTTCTTGCCAGATGCAAGGGTCATCACCGCGCGAGCGTCTTCAATGGTGATGAATGAAGACAAAGAGGCAGCAGAGGTCAGCGCCAGTGGGTTGTCAAACACCTTCATCACCATCTCGCCTTTGGGCAAGTTCAGTATGTTCAAAGCACCCGAGGAGTTGGACTCGGCCAGGCCAAAGTACAAGGAGCGCCCCACAGCAGCAGCGCCATTGAAGGTGAGGTCCGAGATACTGAAGTCACTGCCCGCTTTGTGCTCATTCACCAGCGTCATGGCAATGGTGCCCAAGGTGGGCGTGGTGGTGGTCACGCCTGCAGGCGCTACATACGTGCCCTCTACTCTAAACTGCGTGCCGCTTAAGAGGCTGGTGGTGGTCACCAAGGTCACGCCTGGTGCTGCAGTCAAGGTTGCGCCTGTGGCGTTGCTTGGCAAGTTGACCACCATAGAGAACTTGCTGCCCACGGTGGGCAGCGAGTTGGCAATGATGTCTAGCTGCACGCTGGCGTTGGGCGCAGAAGTCTTGGTGGCAGCGTAGGTGTCTTTGATGTCTAGGCGCACAGCAGGGTTGGTCTGCGCGCCAAACACCTCGTAGCCCACCACGGTGCTCGCTTGCGCGTAGCTGGTCTGGGGCGAGGAGGGCGTGGTGTTGGTAAACACTTGTTGAACGACACCGGTTGCGCTGTAGCGCTCCGCATCCACGGGAGCACTGATCACCAAGGGCAGAGTGGTGCCGGTTTGGGTAAAGAAGGTGCTGTTGACGGACATGTTGGACAGCTCCATGCCAATGCTGGAGACAGCAGTGTTGGCATTGAAGGGAGCTGTGCCTTTCAAGCTCAAGGTGAGCTCGGCCACCGGCAGACTAAAGTCTGTCACCCCAGTTGTAGCCGCCCACTGGTACGTCACCTTGCCCTGAGAGTTGGCCTGCAAGCTGTTGACGTCTTGCAAGGTGCCGCCCGAGCCTGGCACGAAGGAGATAAAGTTTGCTCTGGTCTCATCAAAGTCAAGCGTAAAGCCCAGACTGCTAAGGGTGGTCAGGCCCGCTGATTTGTTCACAAACAACTCGTAGGTGAACTTGGGCACGTTGGTGCCGCTGTCCTTGGTGTAGGACTTCAGGCGCGCGTAGATGGGGCCGTT
>CANKOT010000017.1 GCA_947484245.1 Comamonadaceae bacterium | reverse complement strand
GATTTTTCTAATTGATCAAGGAGAAAAAAATCATGGCAACTGCAAAAAAAGCGGCACCCAAAAAAGCCGCAGCTAAAAAATCGGCTCCCAAAAAAGCCGTTGTGAGAAAAGCGCCTGCTAAAAAAGCAGCTCCAGCTAAAAAAGCCGCTCCTAAAAAAGCAGCTCCTAAGAAGGCCGTAGCTAAAAAGGCAGCTCCTAAAAAGGCCGTAGCTAAAAAAGCAGCAGCTCCTAAAAAAGCCGCCGCCAAAAAAGCTGCTCCTAAAAAGGCCGCTAAGAAAGCTGTAGCCAAGAAGGCTGCTAAGAAAGCTGCTCCTAAGAAAGCCGCGAAAAAGCCTGCTAAAAAAGCCGCTAAGAAAGCTGCGAAAGCGCCCGCTGCCCCTGCTGCCGCTGCGCAATCTGCGTTGAATCCACAAGCTGCATGGCCGTTTCCTTCGGCCGCGAAGCCTTGATTCAAACTTAAAGCGCTAAGCGAAAGCAAAGCAAAGCCCGATGCTTCAATGCATCGGGCTTTTTTATTTGTCTCGCCAAAAGTCTAGGGGTAAAAAGTAAGTAAGCGAAAACCCATGAAGCTCGCATTCTCTTGCTTCAAGCTCAGAAGAAGCTCATGTTCTATCATTTCACCAGGCGCAATCACGGCCGGTGCGCCCCACTCAACAAGGTTCAATACCTTTCGCACCACAGGCTTGTCTTGCACATCGGTCAAGGTCAGCTCAACCCAGGGCGTTGCCACGGGCACCCCATCCGTGTTTCTCAAATTGATTTGAAGCGCCCATTGCGGCGCCTGCAACACCATGTCATCTAAGGGGTGTTCTGACCGAAGCAAGTCAACCGAGGCATAGTCGATGACCACGGCTTCGGTTTTTTGGAGAGGCTTAATTTGACAGCCCAGTTGCCGACAAGCCAGCTCCAAAATAGGTTTCAGTGCTGGCTGATAGCTGACCAAGTAATCTTTGAACAAAAAAACAGATTGAAACGCAAGACCAAACAGCCCCAAGACTGCCCAGACCCACAAACCCCAATAGGTCATTGGAGATTAGGCGGCAGTGCCGCGTTGCGCTGTCATGAGAATCCAACCGTCTTCTCGATCGGCCACCGACAATGTCAAGTGAGGCGCATAAGCCTGAATCAATTCGTCTTCTTGGCGCTCCAAAATGCCAGCCAACACCAAGTTGCCACCAGATTGCACGTGGTCGCACAGCAAGGGGGCCAACACTTTCAATGGGGTGGCCAAGATATTGGCCAACACTGTTTGGTACAGGCCCTGCGCCAGCTCGGGCAGGCCTGCATTCAAAGACACTTCGTTGGCCTGTGCATTGAGTTCGGTCGAGGTGACCGCAGCCTCATCGATGTCAACTGCGTCAATGGACTGCGCACCAAACTTGGCTGCGCCAATGGCCAAGATACCAGATCCACATCCATAATCTAAAACTCGCTGCCCCTTCAGATTGTGTCTGGCAATCCATCGCAAACACATGCGCGTGGTGGGATGGGTACCCGTGCCAAAGGCCAGACCAGGATCTAAGCGGATGATTTCGCGCGCTTGATCGGGCGGCTCGTGCCAGGTGGGCACAATCCAAAATTCTGGCGTAATTTCAACGGGCGCAAATTGCGACTGCGTGAGACGCACCCAATCTTGATCGGGCACAGAAGCAACTGAGATCACCGCACAGGACTCAAAAAAATCTTGCGCTGACAACAACAGCACCGCTTCGCGCGCTTCTTCTTCTTTGGCAAACAGGGCGACCACTTTAGAGCGTTGCCAGCCTTCTTTGGGAGGCGGCATGCCAGGCTCGCCAAACAAAGCTTGTTCATGCTCTGTTTCGGCATCGGCATCTTCGACCGAAACGCTCAAGGCATCCAAAGCCTCAAGCGCCTCACTCAAAACATCGACGCGGTCCTCAGGACACAACAAGTTGAGTTCAAACATGCTTAAGTTTTGCGGTGACGCAGCCACTCTTCCAAGTAGTGAATGTTGGTGCCACCGTTGACAAATTTGGCGTCGCGCAAAATTTCACGGTGCAATGCAATGTTGGTGCTGATGCCTTCCACCACTGTTTCGGCCAATGCCGTTCGCATGCGGGCAATGGCTTGCTCGCGCGTGTCGCCATGGGCGATGATTTTGCCAATCATGGAGTCGTAATTGGGCGGTACAAAGTAGTTGTTGTAGACATGCGAGTCGACCCTAATACCAGGCCCACCGGGTGCATGCCAAGTGGTGATGCGGCCTGGTGAGGGGGTGAACTTGAAGGGGTCTTCGGCGTTCACACGACATTCAATGGCGTGTCCCCGGATGGTAATTTGCCGCTGGGTGAATGGCAATTTCTCGCCTGCGGCCACCATGATTTGGGTTTTGACAATGTCAATGCCAGTGACCCACTCCGTGACGGGGTGCTCCACCTGAACACGGGTGTTCATTTCAATGAAATAAAACTCACCGTTTTCGTACAAAAACTCAAAGGTGCCTGCGCCGCGGTAGTTGATTTTTTTGCAAGCAGCAACGCAACGTTCGCCAATTTTGTCAATGAGCTTGCGGGGAATGCCGGGGGCTGGGGCTTCTTCCACCACTTTTTGGTGGCGCCGCTGCATGGAGCAGTCACGTTCGCCCAAGTAAACAACATTCCTATGCTTGTCCGCCAAGATTTGAATTTCGATGTGGCGGGGATTTTGCAGGTATTTCTCCATGTAAACCGCTGGATTGCCAAACGCAGCACCCGCCTCGGCCTTGGTCATTTGCACCGCATTGATCAGAGCGGCTTCTGTGTGAACCACACGCATACCGCGGCCACCACCACCACCTGCCGCCTTGATAATGACGGGGTAACCAATGCTTTTGGCTGTTCGGCGAATGACCACGGGGTCGTCGGGCAACTCACCGTCAGAGCCAGGCACGCAAGGCACGCCCGCTTTGATCATGGCCTGCTTGGCAGACACTTTGTCTCCCATGATGCGAATCGAGTCGGGTGTTGGGCCAATGAATTGGAAGCCGCTTTTTTCAACGCGCTCAGCAAAATCGGCGTTCTCACTTAAGAATCCGTAGCCAGGGTGAATGGCTTCAGCATCGGTCACTTCAGCGGCTGAAATGATGGCCGGCATGTTGAGGTAGCTGAGACTGGAGACTGCTGGGCCAATGCAGACAGCCTCTTCCGCCAGCTTCACATACTTGGCTTCACGATCTGCTTCCGAGTAGACCATCACGGCTTTGATGCCGAGTTCTCGGCATGCGCGCTGAATGCGCAGGGCAATTTCCCCGCGGTTGGCAACCAGAATTTTCTTGAACATAAAAACCCCGGTGAATTATTCGATGACGTACAAGGCTTGACCGTATTCGACAGCTTGACCGTTTTCGCACAAGACCTGCTTCACCGTGCCCGACTTGTCTGATTCAATTTCGTTCAAAATCTTCATGGCTTCAATGATGCACAGGGTGTCACCCTCTTTGACGGTGTCGCCCACCTGGACAAAGGGCGCAGCGCCGGGGCTAGACGATCTGTAGAAAGTGCCCACCATGGGCGATTTGACGGTATGGCCCGCGGCAGCAACTTCAGCTGCTGCTGCGGCGGCTGTGACGGCTGCAGCGTCGGCAATTTCAGTGGCCGTAGGCGCTGCCATGGGGGCAGCATGCATTGCTGGCGCTGCTGGCACCATAAGCTGTTGGGTTAAAACTTGTGCGCCAGACGAAGCAGGACCTTTGACAATGCGAACCTTGCCTTCGGCTTCTGTGATTTCCAGTTCTGTGACGTTGGAATCTGAAACCAAGTCGATCAAGGTTTTGAGTTTGCGCAAATCCATGGTACCCCCTGTGCTAGCGATGTAAAAGCTTGAATTTACACCAAATACCACGTTAAAAAGCTACAACTGCTCTCATTTCAAGAAAAGCTGAGTTATAAATTCGGTTAAAAATAGCAATTCAAGCTCACTGGAGGCTTGGAAAGCCCATGCAATGGCACAGGCAGGGTGTCAAGTGACACTGCGAAGCCAAGCGTCGAGATCAGATTGCTCTAACTTACCTGCTTTTTGTTTTAAAAGCAAGCCATTTGCAGCGAAAAGCAAGCTATATGGCAAAACATTTTGCTGATTGCCCAATGACTGGCCCAAAGAAGTGCCATTGAAACCAGCCAAGCCAACTGGGAAATTCAATGGTTTTTGCCCCAAATAGCGTCGAACCATGCTGGGCTGATCCACCGCCAAACCAACAACTTGAAGAGATTTAGATTGATTTGCCATATAAAAGGCATCAATCAAGGGAAGTTCCTCAATACAAGGCGGGCACCAGGTAGCCCAAAAATTGACCAAGAGCGGTTTGCCTCGCATGCTTTGAAGGTTCAAAGTGCCTCCCTCGGGTTTTTCAAACTCCTGAATCCAGAAGTTTTGGACCGCTTCATTCATCACACCTTGGGGCTGAAACTTTTGCCAAGCGTACAAGGATCCGCCCAAACCAGCCGCCAAGCCAACCCCCGCCAGGAGCCAATGGCGACGGCCAGAAGCTGACGGATTAACAGCGGAAGACATCGCCGCGCTTTTCTTCAAAATTTCATCATCAGACATTATTTTTCCACTATCTTCTTGCTTCAAGTCGGCATCATGCCTCAATTAGTTTTTTCACGGCAGGCCCATCACCTCTGGGTGAGCGCCCCTGTGAATCCGATTTCAGGGCACCCCTGACATCGTCAAAATCATTGACCAAGAGATGCACCCCAATTTCTTCTCCCAAATCGTCACAATAACTGTGAATGCTCAAAGCCTCGACGGGCTCCCCGTGCAAACCATTCACAGAACGGGCCTCAAATGCCACGCCCTTGTTGATCAAGTCAATTTCGCAAGATTTGGTATCGTCGCAAAACAGTTGTAAGTAAATATCTGACATGCGCGTTGCCGTGCCATGCCAAACTGCACCGCCCAAATAGGGTCGGAACTCTGCAAGTCGGTTCATCCACAACAAAGCATGTTTCCGCAGCGCCAGCAACTCCTCAGGCTGAGTTTCAGCACAAAACAGCTCGATGTACTCCCGCACTTCCGCTTCAACCTGATCATTATTGGGCAAAGGCGTGCGCGGGGGTAAGCCCAAGGCCTTTAAGGCCCGGCGCTTGGCGGGGCCATACTCCAAGCCCTCTTCCACCACCCACTGCGCCGCCGAAGCTGCAATCTCATCTGTCAAATCTGCCATGACGCCATTGTGCACCGCCTAAAATCCCCTTATGCATATACATATATTGGGCATTTGCGGAACCTTCATGGGCGGCTTGGCCGCATTGGCCAGAGAAGCCGGTCACAAAGTGACGGGTTGCGACGCCGGAGTTTATCCGCCCATGAGCGATCAACTGAAAGCTTTGGGCATTGATTTGGTGGAGGGCTTTGGTGTTGAGCAAATGCAACTCAAGCCCGATCTCTATGTGATTGGCAATGTGGTGAGCAGAAGTCGTCTGGCTTCTGGCGAACCCAAGTTTCCATTGATGGAAGCCATTCTTGAATCTGGCGCACCCTACACCAGCGGCCCGCAGTGGCTTTCTGAGCATGTGCTGCAGGGCCGGCATGTGTTGGCAGTGGCTGGCACGCATGGCAAAACATCGACCACCTCCATGCTGACTTGGATTTTGGAAGCCGCCGGACTCGAACCCGGTTTTTTGGTGGGCGGTGTGCCGCTTAATTTTGGTGTGTCAGCGCGCTTAGGCAAAGTTGCCGCAGGCCACGCCCGCAATTATTTTGTGATTGAAGCCGATGAATACGACACGGCCTTCTTTGACAAGCGCAGTAAATTTGTGCACTACCGTCCCCGCACGGCCATCTTGAACAATTTGGAATTTGACCACGCCGATATCTTTGATGATTTGACAGCCATCGAACGCCAATTCCATCACTTGGTGCGCACTGTGCCAGGTCAGGGGCGCTTGGTGGTCAACGGCTTGGAAGAAAGCATCACGCGCGTGTTGGCGCAAGGCTGCTGGAGTGAGGTGCGCAGTTTTGGGGCTGCCGTTTCTGATTTCTCTGCAGTGGGAGAGCCTCACCACTTTGAAGTCATTCGCCAAGGCCAAACCGTGGCTCACGTTCAGTGGAATTTAGGCGGTGTACACAACCAGCACAATGCGCTGGCCGCCATTGCAGCCGCTGAGCACGTGGGTGTCTCGCCCAGTGTGGCAGCCCAGGCGCTGGGCAGCTTTCAAAACGTGAAGCGCCGCATGGAAGTGCGCGGCCAAGTGGCCGGCATCAAGGTGTACGACGACTTCGCGCATCACCCCACCGCCATCCGCACCACACTGGATGGTCTGCGGCGGCAAATTGGCAATGGCCAACGCATCTTGGCCATTTTCGAGCCCCGCAGCAACACCATGAAACTGGGCACCATGAAATCGCAATTGCCCTGGAGTCTTGAACAAGCAGATTTATCGTTCTGCCACAGCGGCGGCTTAGATTGGGATGCCCATGCCGCCTTGGCCAGCATGGGCGACAAAGCACAGGTTGCGGCCAACATCGATGAGTTGGTGAAGCAAGTGATGGCACACGTCCAAACCGGAGACCATTTGCTTTGCATGAGCAATGGTGGCTTTGGTGGCGTGCACGATCGCCTGCTGAATGCCTTGAAACAAATTTAAAAGTAACGCCACTTAAAGCGGGGCGTCACTTATTTTTTGCGTCTAGACTCCACCGCTTTCGACAAAGTTGCCAGCACTGTCTCGCTGTCTACCCAGCCAATGCAAGCATCGGTAATGCTTTGTGCGTACTTCAATGCATTCACATCGTCTTTGCCTGGCGTGAATTTTTGGGCACCGCTTTCAATGTGACTTTCAACCATCACACCAAAAATTTGGCGTGAGCCTTTGCTCAACTGAGCCGCAATTTCTTGCGTCACCACCAATTGGCGTTCGTATTGCTTGCTGCTGTTGGCATGGCTGCAATCGACCATCAGGGTGGCTGGCAGTTTGGCAGCTGTGAGGTCTTGGCAAGCTGCATTGACACTCGCCTCATCGTAATTGGGCGCTTTGCCACCTCGCAAAATGACGTGGCAATCGGGGTTGCCTTGCGTTTGCACAACGGCCACCTGACCGTTCTTGTGGACCGACAAGAAATGGTGGCCACGCCCGGCTGCTTGAATGGCGTCTGTGGCAATTTTGATGTTGCCATCGGTGCCGTTTTTAAAACCAATGGGCGCAGACAGGCCGGATGCCAGCTCGCGGTGAACTTGGCTTTCAGTGGTGCGTGCACCAATCGCTCCCCAACTGATCAAGTCGCCGATGTATTGCGGAGAGATCACATCAAGAAACTCACTGCCAGCGGGCACACCCTGGCGGTTAATCTCGATCAGCAATTGCCGTGCAATGCGCAAGCCCTCGTCAATGCGGAAGCTCTCATCCAAGTAGGGGTCATTGATCAAGCCTTTCCAGCCCACGGTGGTTCTAGGTTTCTCAAAATAGACCCGCATCACAATTTCCAAAGTGCCTTGGTATTTGTCACGCAGTGGCTTTAAGCGGCGTGCATAGTCCAATGCAGCAGCAGGGTCGTGAATAGAGCAAGGCCCAATGACCACCAACAAGCGATCGTCTTTGCCCGCCATGATGTTGTGAATCTTGCGACGCGTTTGCGCAATCAAGGTTTCCACCGCCGTGCCCGCAATGGGAAAGAAACGCATCAAATGCTCTGGGGGTGGCAACACGGTAATGTCCTTGATGCGTTCGTCATCGGTTTGGCCTGCACGATCTGTCGGGCTTGCATAGCGAGGCTCCGAATTGGCTTTGGCTTTGTTGATCATTTGAGGCTCCTGTTTGAAATTGAACTTTGAATGAGAAGATCTGGTGACAAAAAAAAACCGCCGGGGGTTGAGTCCGGCGGTGAGTAGAGGGGTTCAGTGACTTATGCGCTGGCCTCTCGTCCGCCTGGGACTGAGAATGCAAAATAAAAGCTGAAAAAGCTGAAGCGTTTGGTCATGGGAAATGAATGTAGCACAAGTTTTTGGCTGTTTTCTGACAAATGATGTATTTCAAAGCAATTAAGCCGTACCGCCCACCGTCAAACCTTCAATGCGCAGCGTCGGTTGGCCCACACCCACAGGCACGCTTTGACCTTCTTTGCCGCAAACGCCCACACCTGTATCAAGGCACATGTCGTTGCCAATCATGCTCACCTGTTTGAGGCACTCTGGGCCACTGCCCACCAAGGTGGCGCCTTTGACAGGGTATTGAATTTTGCCGTTTTCGACCCAGTAGGCTTCAGAGGCAGAAAACACAAATTTGCCACTGGTGATGTCAACCTGGCCACCGCCAAAGTTGGTGGCGTACAAACCTTTTTTCATGCTGGCCACAATTTCTTCTGCTGCCATGTCACCGCCCAACATGTACGTGTTGGTCATGCGCGGCATGGGAATGTGCGCGTAGCTTTCGCGTCGGCCATTGCCTGTGGGCTTCACCCCCATCAGGCGCGCATTCATAGCGTCTTGGATATAGCCTTTTAAGATGCCGTCTTCAATGAGCACATTGCGCTGACTAGGGCAACCTTCATCATCGACATTCAAAGAGCCGCGTCGATCTGAAATGGTGCCATCGTCTAGCACGGTGACGCCTTTGGCTGCCACCCGTTTGCCAATCATGCCGCTGAACGCGCTAGAACCTTTGCGATTGAAATCGCCCTCAAGGCCATGACCAATGGCTTCATGCAACAACACGCCAGGCCAACCTGGACCCAGTACCACCGTCATGACACCAGCAGGCGCTGGCCTGGCCTCTAAATTGGTGAGTGCAGCATGCACGGCATCGTTCACATAAGAGTTCACCATGGCATCGTCAAAATAAGCCAAGCCGAAGCGACCGCCACCGCCGCCACTGCCCACTTCACGGCGACCTTTTTGCTCGGCAATGACAGTGACAGAAAGGCGAACCAAAGGACGGACATCGGCTGCCAATGTGCCGTCTGCTCGGGCCACCATCACAACGTCATATTCGCTGGCCAGACCGGCCATGACTTGCACCACACGGGGGTCTTTGGCGCGGGCCAATTGCTCCACTTTTTCAAGGAGCTTCACTTTGTCTGTGCTGTTCAGGGTGCCCATCGGGTCGAGTGAGGGGTACAAAGAACGAATGGCTGCTACTTTGCGCGTGGGCACTTTGGCTTTGCGATGTTGCTCCGCTTGGGCAATGGCGCGCACCGTATGGGCAGCATCCATCAAGGAGGCTTCTGAAATGTCGTCTGAGTAGGCAAAGGCTGTTTTCTCGCCTGCCACTGCACGCACTCCCACACCTTGATCAATGCTGAAGCTGCCTGTTTTGACAATGCCCTCTTCCAAACTCCAGCCCTCAGCGCGGGTGTATTGGAAGTACAAGTCGGCATCGTCAACCTTGTGGGCCTTGATGGCAGACAGCGCTTTGGAAAGATGGGTTTCGTCTAAACCAAACGGTTCGAGCAAGAGGGACCTGGCCGTAGCCAGACGTTCAATGGTGGGTTCGCGTGAAATCATGGTGACATTGTAGGCAAGCTCGCATGGCCCTGCAAAGTGCAGGCTTGGATGTGTTGTGTTGGAAGGCCGTCAGGTTTGAACCAAGCGTTTGGCTTTGGCAATGGACATCAAAATGCCCAATCCCAAACCCAAGGTGACCATGGCGGTACCGCCATAGCTGATAAAGGGCAAAGGCACGCCCACCACAGGCAAGATACCGCTGACCATGCCCATGTTGACAAAGGCATAAGTGAAGAAAATCATGCTGACGCTGCCTGCTAGCAAGCGCGTGAAGAGTGTGGGCGCTTCCCGGGCAATGACCAAACCTCGAAACACCAAGAAGAAAAAGCCTGCAATCAACAGCAAGGCTCCAAACAATCCAAACTCTTCTGAATAGGCGGCGAAGATAAAGTCAGTGGTTCTTTCTGGAATAAACTCCAAGTGGGTCTGCGTCCCCTGCATGAAACCTTTGCCCCAGAAGCCCCCAGAGCCAATGGCAATCATGCCCTGAATGATGTGAAAGCCCTTGCCCAGCGGGTCTCGCGCAGGGTCGAGGAGGGTGCACACGCGCTGCCGTTGATACTCCAGCAAGACTTTCCAGTCAACGCCATCGGCGCACAACTGAGACTCAAAAATGACCAAGAAAATGATGCCGATCACGCCAAGCACCACGGGTGGCGCGATCAAGCGCCAACTGAGCCCCGCAAAAAACAAGACCGCTGCGCCAGAGGTCAAGACCAACAAGGCTGTGCCTAAATCGGGTTGTTTCATGATCAGGCCCACTGGCAACATGAGCAAGATACCGGCCACCACAAAGTCCAAGGGTCGCAACTGCCCCTCTCGTTTTTGAAACCACCAAGCCAGCATCAAGGGCACCGCAATTTTGAGAATTTCACTGGGCTGAATGACCACCCCCAAATTGAGCCATCTGCGCGCACCTTTTTTGGTGATGCCAAAAATAGCCACGGCCACCAGCAACAGCACCCCGATGGTGTAAATGGGCACCGCCAGCGTCATGAGCCTTTGGGGTGGGATTTGCGCCACCACAAACATGATGCTGGCTGCAATGAACATGTTTCGGCCATGGTCTACAAAACGCGTGCCGTGGTCAAAACCCGATGAGTACATGATGAGCAAACCCGCACAGGCCAGCACAAAGACCGCGAAGGCCAAGGGGCCATCGAATCCTTCAAACAAATGCAGGAATCGTGACCACCAACTGGGTTTTTCAATGACTATCGACATGCTGCAATTATCCTTCGCTTCCCTCAAAAATGCCGGTTTCCCTTAAATTTGCCCAAGCATCGGGCTTGCCAAGGGCCGGCGCGTGGGACAATCTGATCCATGTTTTTATTGTTTGAAGAAGCCGGCAAATTTTTAGCCGGACGTGTCCTGTCGGAGGCAGAAGCTTCAGTTCAGGTGGAATTGGACAGCGGCAAACGGGTCAAAGTCAAAGGTGCAAACGTACTTTTGAAATTTGACAAACCCGCACCAGCCCAACTTCTGATGGATGCCTTGCACATTAGCCAAAGCATTGAGCTTGATTTGGCTTGGGAATTTGCGCCCGAAGCCGAATTTGGTTTTGCCGAGATCGCCCGCGAATATTTCAATGCCGACGCCAGCACCACCCAGCAAGTGGGTGCCCTTATGCGACTTTATGAGGCGCCCCATTATTTTCGACGCGCAGGCAAGGGGAGGTTCAAGAAAGCTTCCGCCGAAACGGTGCAGTTGGCATTGGCGGGCATCGAGAAGAAAAAACAAATCTTGGCTCAAATTGAACTTTGGTCTCAAGACTTGATCAGGGGTGAATGCCCAGCACCCATCAAGGAACAGCTGTACAAAATTTTGTTCAGGCCTGACAAAAATGCACCTGAATACAAAGCGGTGGTTGAAGCCAGTCGGGCCAGTCAAACGGCCCCACTGACGCTGCTTCAAAAAGCGGGCGCCATTGCCAGTGCTTATGATTTTCATTGGCAACGTTTCTTGTTTGACAACTTCCCCAAAGGCACGGGTTTTCCAAAGCTGGAGGCCCCTGCCATTGCGCAAGAGTTGCCATTGGCCACTGCGCAGGCCTACTCCATTGACGACTCTCAAACCACCGAAATTGACGATGCCCTGTCCCTTCAGGGTTTAGGCACAGGCACCGTGATTCTGGGCATTCACATTGCGGCACCTGGTTTGGCCATTCAACCCAACAGCCAAATTGACCAAGTGGGCAGATCTCGCTTGTCGACGGTGTACATGCCGGGTTACAAAATCACCATGCTGCCCGATGAAGTGGTGCAAAGCTACACCTTGGCAGAAGGTCAAGCCTGCCCCGCAGTGTCTTTGTATGTGCGCCTAGACGAAGCCACCTTGGCCATTCAGCACACAGAAACCAAATTGGAGCGCGTTCACATTGCAGCCAATTTGCGGCACGACCAACTCGATCAATGGGTGACGCCAGAATGGCTCGAAGACAGCCAAGCTCTTGTGCGTGAGAATGAACCCCAACTTGGCATCACGCATTCAGAATTGGCATTCTTATGGCGCTTGGCTCAGCACTTGAAAGCTGGGCGTGAAGTGGTTCGGGGTAAGCCCGAAACTTTCAATCGACCCGACTACAACTTCAGATTGCAGCGCTCCAACACCGACGCGCCACCTTTGGGCGATGAGACTGTTGTGATCAGTGTTCGACAACGCGGTGCGCCACTCGACTTGATCGTGGCAGAAGCCATGATTTTGGCCAACAGCACTTGGGGGCAATGGTTAGCCAGTTTGGGCGTGCCCGCCATTTACAGAAGTCAAGCCAGTTTGTCGCCGGGCATCAAAGTTCGCATGGGCACCAAAGCGCTGCCACACGCTGGCATTGGGGTGCCCGCCTACGCTTGGAGCACATCACCGCTGCGCCGCTATACCGATTTGGTCAATCAATGGCAAATCATTGCATGCGCACAACACGGCGCGACAGCCGCTTTGGCAGCGCCTTTCAAACCCAAAGATGCCCAACTCTTTGCCATCATCAGTGCTTTTGATGCCGCCTACACCGCCTACAACAGCTACCAATCGGGCATGGAGAGGTTTTGGACCTTGCACTATTTGAAGCAAGAAAACATCACCGAAATCATTGCCAGTTTGGTCAAAGAAATGGGCGGTGGCAGTTGGTTGGTTCGCGCCGAGCATTTGCCCTTGATGTTCAGTGTGATGGGTGCAGCAGGCATGCTGCGTGGCGATAAAGTCAGGGTTCAACTCGGCAGCCTTGACGCTATGGCCCTTGATGTGAACGGCACGGTGATTGAAAAAATCACATCGGCTGCAAGCGGCTCCCTTACAAATGAGGCGGCCAGCGAAGACGCTATGGAAGATCTTGAGGAAGATCTAGAGGAAGCCGCCACAGGTCCGATTGCCCTGGCTCTGAATGTGAATGAGGCGCCTGCAGACGATTCCGCAAGCTGAGTTTTGATCTTCCGCCCCCAATATGTCATCCACACTTTTGCCTTTGTCTTTTCACCAAAGCTCGCACCGGGCTTTGGTGTGGGCCTTGGGCATGTCCATGGTGCTTCATGCAGGGCTGCTCACCCTGAAATGGGCTTCCCCTGCCACCTTCGACAGAATTTTTGAAACCAACACTTTGGAAGTAGTGCTGGTCAATTCACGCAGCAAAAATGCACCCGATACGCCCTTGGCTTTGGCCCAAGTCAATTTGGCGGGTGGTGGACAAGTGCCAGGCAGCAGTTTGCAAACCAGCCCCTACAGTGCGCAAACAGCCGATGCCAACACGCCAGATTTGCAGCAAGTTGAACAAAAAATCGAAGCCCTGAAAAATGAACAGCAGCGATTGGTTCAACAACTGAAGCAAGAGCTTTTTCAACTGAGCGCCCACAGCCCCCTTCAAAATCACGAAGACAAGTCTGCAGATGCATTGACTGAACGCAAAAAAGAGCTCACACACCAACTGGCTCAAATTGAAAAACAGTCACAGGCACTGCAAGCTGGCCCCAAGAAGCGCTTCATCGGCCCAGCGACCAAAGAAGTTTCTTTTGCACGCTACTACGACAAAATGCGGCGCACGATCGAGCTCACTGGCACTGAAAATTTTCCTCAAGCCGGGGGTCAAAAACTCTATGGCCAACTGACCATGGTCATCACCTTGGACAAGCAGGGGCGCGTTTTGAACACCGAGGTGGCCAGTGGTTCAGGTCAATTGGCACTTGATCAACGTGCGCAAGCCATTGTTCGCGGTGCGTCTCCCTTTGGCGCATTTACAACTGAAATGAACAAGCAAGCCGATCAATTGGTGGTGGTCACGCGCTTTCAGTTTGCGCGCGACGAAACGCTTGAAACCAAAATGCTGGCACCCCATTCAAGCATGCCTTTGCAGCGGGCTCTAACGACTCCGCCCAAAAATTAAGGGTAACTTTTCATGGACCACTATTGCGTTTTCGGCCATCCCATTGAACACAGCAAGTCGCCTTGGATACAAACACGGTTTGCCGAACTCACTGGCCAATCACTTCAATACGAAAAAACCTGGGTGCCTTTGGATGCATTCAAGACCACGGTCGATGCTTTCAAAGCCGCCGGTGGCAAAGGTTGCAACGTCACACTGCCCTTCAAAAGCGAGGCGGCTTCATTGGCCACTCACTGCAGTCCACGCGTTGTCTTGGCGCAGGCCTGCAACACCCTCAAATTTGATGGCCATCAAATTTATGGCGAGAACACCGATGGTTTAGGCCTGGTCAGGGACTTGGTTCACAACGCGGGATTCACCTTGAAAGGGCGTCGTGTTTTGCTGATTGGTGCGGGCGGCGCGGCGGCAGGTGTGTTGGGTCCCTTGTTGGCTGAAAAACCTCACAGCCTCTGGGTGGCCAATCGCAGTGTTGACAAGGCTGTTCAACTTGTGGCGCGGCATGCCAGCTTGGCGCAATTGGAGGGCGTTGACTGCCAAGCTTTTGGCTTGAGCCACGAAGCTATTCTGAACCAGTCCTTTGATCTGGTGATCAATGCCAGCAGCAGCAGCCTGCACAATGCCGCACTGCCAGTCCCTGCCAGTGTGCTTCAAACCAATGGCTTGGCCTGCGATTTGATGTACGGCCCCGCTGCCCTTGCCTTCATGCAATGGGCGCAGACCCATGGCACCCAAGCTCGCGATGGTCTGGGCATGCTGGTGGAGCAAGCAGCAGCCTCATTTCAACTTTGGCGCGGCGTTCAACCGCCCACACAAGAAGTGCTGGCAGATTTAAGAGCCTTGTTGTCTCATTCATAGTGTCATGCTGGGTTCTATTTTGAAAGCTTTCAAACAATGGCTCTGGCTGATGTTGGCGGGCTTTGTCATTTTGCAATTGTTCTTTGTTGGACGTGTTGCATTCATGGCTGTGGTTGACCCCTCCTCTACCGCTTTTGAAAGATCACAGGCTTGGCAAATTGCCAACAGCCAGGGCCAACTCATTTGGCGGCAGCAATGGCAATCTGGTGATCAAATTGCCAAAACATTGCAACGTGCCGTGCTGGCGTCTGAAGACAGCGCCTTCACATCGCACAATGGTATTTGGTGGGATGCCATTGAAAAAGCATGGCAAAGAAATGCCAAAACACAAGCCAAATTAGAAGCGCAAGCAGCCCAGAAAAATGGTGCCAAGACAGCACCTCCCAAAATAGTGGGAGGCTCGACCATCACCCAGCAATTGGCCAAGAATTTACTTTTGAGTGGTGAGAGGACCCTGCTGCGAAAGGCTCAAGAGTGGGTCATCACTGTGGCATTGGAAACATTTTTGACCAAAAAGAAAATCCTCACGCTCTACCTCAACCATGTTGAGTGGGGGCGCGGCATCTTTGGCGCCGAGGCAGCAGCTCAACACTATTTTCAAAAGCCTGCATCCAAGCTCACTGCGTGGGAAGCTGCTCGCTTGGCGGTCATGTTGCCTCGGCCGCGTTATTTTGAAAAGTTACCGCAGTCTGCTTATTTGAGCGACCGCGCAGAAACCATCATGGCACGCATGAATGATGTTGCCCTGCCCTGAGCATTGCCTCACAATCGCCCCATGAGAATTCTTGGCATTGATCCCGGCCTTCAGACCACTGGCTTTGGTGTGATTGATGTCAATGGCTCGCAGCTCACCTATGTGGCAAGCGGTGTCATTCGCACCGACAAAGTCAATCAAGGCAATTTGCCCAATCGCCTGCGCGTCATCTACGACGGTATTTTGGAAATCAACCAACGCTATCAACCTCAAGTGGCCTCGGTTGAAATTGTGTTTGTCAATGTCAATCCGCAAGCCACCTTGTTGTTGGGTCAGGCTCGGGGTTGCTGTGTCACGGCTTTGGTATCTTGCAATTTGGAGGTGGCTGAATACACGGCATTGCAAATGAAAAAAGCCATCACGGGTCACGGCCGTGCTGCCAAATCTCAAATTCAGGAGATGGTCAAACGCATGTTAAAGCTGCCCTCAGCCCCAGGGCCCGATGCGGCCGATGCATTGGGCTTGGCCATCACGCATGCGCATGCCAGTCCATCGATGAACAAGTTGGCTGCCTTGGATTTGCTCAACCGCAAAACTCACGGCATGTACCGTGGTGGCCGAAGTCATTGAATTCAATGAGCAAAATGGGCCGGCTTACCAAGCACGCACTGGCAAGGCAAAACCCGGCGGCGCTTTTTTGACATCGTCAAAACTCACGATTTCGTAGGCGTCCGCTTGATCTAACAAGGCACGCAGCAACAAGTTGTTCATGGCGTGCCCCGAGCGAAATGCGGTGTAACTGGCAATGAGGGGTTTGCCCACCAAAAACAAATCGCCCATGGCATCGAGAATTTTGTGTTTGACAAATTCATCGTCATAACGCAGGCCATCGCTGTTCAGAACTTTGTAGTCGTCCATCACAATGGCGTTGTCGAGGCCGCCACCCAAGGCCAAGCCGTTGGAGCGAAGCATCTCAACATCTTTGGTGAAGCCAAAGGTGCGGGCACGAGCAATGTCGCGGGCGTACAAGTCGCGCCCCATGTCAAACACCACTTGTTGCCCCGTGGAGTCAACTGCTGGGTGGTGAAAATCAATTTCAAAACTCAATCGATATCCATCGTAAGGCTCCAGTTTGGCCCACTTGATGTTTTCACCTTGCCCGTCTCGGACTTCAACGGTTTTCAAAACACGGATGAATTGCTTGGGTTCTTTTTGCAATTCAATGCCTGCGCTTTGAAGCAGAAACACAAAGGAAGAAGCCGAGCCATCCAGAATGGGCACCTCTTCAGCGGTGATGTCGATGATCAAGTTGTCAATACCCAGCCCCGCGCAGGCCGACATCAAATGCTCAACGGTATGCACTTTGGCTTGACCACTTGAAATGGTGGAAGCCAAACGCGTGTCAGTGACACTTTGCGCAGAGATGTGAATCTCAACAGGTTCGGCCAAATCGATCCGGCGAAACACAATGCCTGTGCCGGGTGGCGCAGGCCGCAGCGTGAGTTCAACACGCTGCCCGCTGTGCAATCCAACACCCACGGCTTGGGTGAGGGTTTTAAGGGTTCTTTGAGCAAGCATGGGTTGATTTTAAATTCTCAAACCCAAGCTTGCACCGAGATGGCTTTGGCGATCCACTGTGTTTAGAAAATCAGTCTGCTTGCTTGCGCAAGAAGGCTGGAATTTCAATGTCGTCCATACCGGCAGAAGACATGCCATCCACTTTGGCAGCAGCTTGCGTGCGGTTGGTACGCCATACGCTAGGCGTGTTCAAACGGCCGTAGTCGCCACCCAAGGTTGGACTTTGCACGCCCAGTGTGGGTGACACAGCATCGTGTGTCTCCACTGTGAACGGTGCATCGTATGTGCCAGTGCGCAAGACTTGCAAAGGCGGTGCTGTGCGACGTGCACCTTGGCTTGACAAGCCAGTGGCCACCACAGTCACGCGAATTTCGTCGCCCAGACTTTCGTCGTAAGCGGTACCGTAAATCACGTGTGCACTTTCTGAAGCATAAGCACGGATGGTGTTCATGGCTTGCTTGGATTCACTCAGTTTGAGGGAACCCTTGGCTGCACTGATCAACACCAACACACCCTTCGCGCCAGACAGGTCAATGCCTTCTAGCAGTGGGCAAGCCACAGCTTGCTCAGAGGCAATGCGCGCACGGTCAGGGCCGCTGGCTGAAGCAGTACCCATCATGGCTTTGCCGGGCTCACCCATCACGGTGCGAACGTCTTCAAAGTCGACGTTGACATGGCCAGGCACATTGATGATTTCTGCAATACCGCCCACTGCATTTTTGAGCACGTCATTGGCGTGCGCAAAAGCTTCGTCTTGCGTCATGTCTTCGCCGCCTGGCAATTCCATGAGCTTTTCGTTGAGAACCACAATCAAAGAATCGACGTTGGCTTCGAGTTCTGCCAAACCAGATTCAGCGCTTTGCATGCGGCGACCGCCTTCAAAGTCGAATGGCTTGGTGACCACACCCACAGTGAGGATGCCCATTTCTTTGGCAACGCGTGCAATCACGGGTGCTGCGCCAGTGCCTGTTCCACCGCCCATGCCGGCTGTGATGAACAACATGTGCGCGCCTTCAATGGCAGCACGAATGTCTTCAATGGCTTCCTCAGCGGCATCACGGCCTTTTTCTGGTTTGCTGCCAGCGCCCAAACCGGTGTGACCCAATTGAATGAAGCGGTGCGCCGCACTGCGTGCCAATGCTTGCGCATCGGTGTTGGCGCAAATGAATTCAACGCCTTGCACATTGCGCTCAATCATGTGCTCGACAGCGTTACCGCCGCCACCGCCCACGCCGATCACTTTGATTTGCGTTCCTTGATTGAACTCTTCGACTTGGATCATTTCAATGCTCATGGTGCTCTCCTAAAACTGTTGCAGTTGCTTAAAAATTGATTTTTGAAAATTTTATTTTTTTTGGATTAACTGGGTTTCAACATCGCCGATGCGGACTCCCCCTTGCCAAGTAAAGTTTGCGCCAATCCATCAGAAGTTCCCCACGATGAAATCTTTGAAGCGTGTGAAGGCGTTGTTCATAGAACCCTTCTTTTGCGATACTTTGAAACCTCTCAAACGCGCCAATCGGGCTTCTTCCATGAGACCCATGACAGTGGCAACGCGAGGTTGGCTCACCATGTCTGACAATGCGCCGTTGTATTTGGGAACGCCTCGGCGCACAGGCTTTAAGAAAATGTCTTCACCCAACTCGACCATGCCAGGCATAACGGCGCTACCGCCGGTGAGCACAATGCCCGACGACAAAACTTCTTCATAACCTGACTCGCGAATGACTTGCTGAACCAGCGAGAAAATTTCTTCAACGCGCGGTTCAATCACGCCGGCCAGCGCTTGCTTGGACAACATGCGCGGCGCGCGATCGCCAAGGCCTGGCACTTCCACTTGCGCCTCAGGATCGGCCAGCAACTGCTTGGCACAACCACTTTCTACCTTGATATCTTCAGCATCTTTGGTGGGCGTGCGAAGCGCCATGGCAATGTCGCTGGTGATCAAATCACCGGCAATCGGAATGACAGCGGTGTGGCGAATGGCGCCGTTGGTGAAAATAGCTACATCGGTGGTACCGGCGCCAATGTCAACGCAGGCAACACCGAGTTCCCGCTCGTCTTCCGTCAAAACTGCCAGACTTGAAGACAAGGGGTTAAGCAACAGTTGGTCGACTTCTAAGCCACAGCGGCGCACACACTTGATGATGTTCTCGGCCGCACTTTGCGCACCTGTGACAATGTGCACCTTGGCTTCAAGCCGCATGCCGCTCATGCCAATCGGCTCTTTCACGTCTTGGCCATCGATCACAAACTCTTGGGGAGCGACCAACAACAACCGCTGGTCGGTTGAAATATTGATGGCACGCGCCGTTTCAACCACACGCGCCACGTCGGCCGGCGTGACTTCTTTGTCCTTCACCGCCACCATGCCACTTGAGTTCAGGCCGCGAATGTGACTGCCTGTGATGCCCGTGTTGACGCGAGTGATTTTGCAATCCGCCATCAACTCGGCTTCTTTCAAAGCCTGTTGAATGCTCTGCACCGTCGCGTCAATGTTGACGACCACGCCCCGCTTCAAACCATTGCCAGGAGCCACCCCCATGCCAGCCAACTTTAATTCGCCACCTGGCATAACCTCGGCCACGACGACCATGACCTTGGAAGTTCCAATGTCGAGACCGACTACCAAATCTTTGTATTCTTTTGCCATATGTTCAACCGTTCTGATCTAAATCTTCAATCTGCCAATTAGGGTTTTTGCAAACCATCTACCGCCAAAGTTGTCACGCCCCGCAACCTCAGCGCATAACCATTCTCGTATCTCAAATCTGCCGACAGCAAAGAGCTTGCAGTTCGGCCGTAGCGCGATGCAATTTGCGTCACTGTCTTGAAAAACAGTTGAAGCCTGTCGCCCATTTCTTGCTGCGTACCATGGCCCAACTCCAATGTTGCCCCCGACTCCAGCTGCGCAGACCAACTGCCGCGCTGACTCAGCTCTAACCTATTCAAGCTCATGTCCATCTTGTCCATTCGTGGCTTGAGAAACTTGTACATCTCGAGCACAGTGTGGGCTTGTGCTTCTGGCCCTTTCAAGATGGGCAGCGCATCGCTGTCAACCTCATCTGCATTGACTTCAAAAATGGCACCCTCAACACTGAGAAATTTGCCATCGCCCTCGCCGCCCCATTGGGCTGCGGGTTGAAACTCATAAAGCGTCACCGACAAACGATTTGGAAATTCGCGGCGCACCAGCGCATAGCGAATCCAAGGAATTTGTTCAAACGCCTGACGGGCTTGCAACAAGTTCAAGGTGAAGAAATTGCCTGTGAGTTGTGGCATGACATTGGCCCGCAAGGTCACAGGGTTGCTGTGCGTCACATTGCCACGCACGGTAATGCTCTGAATCGAGAAAGCGGGATGCCGCAACATCCAACCGATGCCACTGGCCACGCACATCATGAAGGTCAAAGCCAGCATGACTGTGGCCGTCCATTGCATGAGGCGCACATCCATGGGCAAAACGATGGGCTTTTTCATACGTCACCCCTCTCTGCACTTGAATGCTCCAAACCGGCAGAGGCCAACAGGTGCATGCACAAATCCTCGTAGGAGATGCCGTCTGCTTTGGCTGACATGGGTACCAAGGAGTGCCCCGTCATACCAGGTGAGGTATTGATTTCGAGCAGATAGGGTTGGCGAGTTTGGGCATCAATCATCACATCGACGCGGCCCCAGCCTCTGCAGCCCAGCACCTGATAGGCCTTGACCACATGCGCTTGAATCACTTTTTCTTCGGCTTCTGGCAAACCCGACGGCACCAAGTATTGGGTGTCGTCTGTGAAATATTTGTTTTGGTAATCGTAGTTGCCAGCCGGTGCCACAATGCGAATCACAGGCAAGGCCCTAGCGGTTGCACCCTCACCCAAAACTGGGCAAGTCACTTCATCGCCAGCAATGAATTGTTCACACAAAATATCGGTGTCGCATTGAGCAGCATCTTCAAGCGCTTTGAGCAATTCACTGGCCTGTGTCACTTTGGTCACGCCAATGGAAGAGCCTTCACGAGCGGGCTTCACAATCAGTGGCAAGCCCAGGCTTTGAAGCACATGCGCTTGGGCCTTCGCTCCTAAATCATTTTTCTGCAGCAGGACATAACGAGGGGTTGGTAAATTTTCTGACAACCAAACGCGTTTGGTCATGGTTTTATCGATGGCAATGCTGGAGGCCATGACGCCAGAACCCGTGTAAGGGATGCCCAATAATTCCAGCGCACCTTGGACTGTGCCGTCTTCACCAAATCGACCATGCAAGGCAATGAAGCATCTGTGAAAGCCTTCTGCTTGGAGATCGGACAGTTTGCGCTCGGCGGGGTCAAAGGCATGGGCATCCACACCTCTGGCCTGCAAGGCTGCCAAGACGCCTCGGCCTGACAAGAAAGAAATTTCTCGCTCTGCCGACTGGCCCCCCATGAGCACAGCCACTTTGCCAAAATGGAGAGCGCTTGCCGTCATGCAGCACCTCCCATTTTTTGAACTTGCGCAGGGACTGTGCCAATAGAGCCGGCACCCATGCAAATGACAACGTCATTGTCTTTTGCATTGACAAAAATAGCCTGCGCCATGGCTTCAATTTTATCGACGAAAACAGGTTCAATTTTGCCAGCGACACGAAGTGCCCGCGACAAAGAGCGACCATCTGCCGCAACGATGGGCGCCTCACCTGCTGCATACACTTCAGACAGCAAAACGGCATCAGCACCTTGGCTGATGACGCTCACAAAATCTTCAAAACAATCGCGTGTACGGCTATAACGATGTGGCTGAAAAGCCAAGACCAAACGACGACCCGGGAACGCACCTCGCGCTGCTGCCAAAGTGGCGGCCATTTCAACAGGATGATGGCCATAATCGTCGATCAAAGTGAAGCTGCCTGCTTGCGCCAAGAGCTTGACCTCACCATAGCTTTGAAAACGCCTGCCCACGCCCTTGAAGTTCAGCAATGCCCGCTGAACGGCCGCATCATCAATGCCCAGCTCAACCGCCACAGAGATTGCGGCCAATGCATTCAACACGTTGTGCAGACCTGGCAAGTTCAGCACAATGGGCAGGTCTGGCAAGATCACCCCATTGCGGCGCTGAACGGTGAATTGCATCTGACCTTTTTCAGCCCGAACATTCAATGCACGAATTTGAGCGCCTTCTTCAAGGCCATAGGTGGTCACTGGCCGTGCCAGCTGATCAACCACGCTTCGCACACCAGCATCGTCTGTGCACAAAATGGCTGTGCCATAAAAAGGCATGCGGTGCAAAAACTCTACAAAGGCCGACTTCAATTTCTCAAAGTCGTGCCCATAAGTTTCCATGTGATCGGCATCGATGTTGGTGACCACCGCCATGACGGGCAACAAGTTCAAGAACGATGCATCCGATTCATCGGCCTCGACCACGATGTAGTCACCCGTACCCAATTTGGCATTGGTGCCTGCACTGTTCAAGCGGCCCCCAATCACAAAAGTGGGGTCTAAGCCGGCTTCAGCCAAAACGCTGGCCACCAAACTGGTGGTGGTGGTTTTGCCATGGGTTCCTGCAATGGCCACGCCCTGCTTCATGCGCATCAATTCAGCCAACATGACCGCGCGAGGCACCACCGGAATGTGGCGTGAACGGGCCACCAACACTTCGGGGTTGTCGGCTTTGACGGCGGTCGAAGTGACCACGGCATCGGCGCCCTTGACGTTCTCAGCGCTGTGGCCTACGTGGGTTTGGATGCCAAGCGCGGCCAAGCGCCTCAAGGTGCTGCTGTCGGACAGGTCTGAGCCTGAGATGGTGTAGCCCAAATTCAATAAAACTTCGGCAATACCGCTCATGCCGGAACCACCGACCCCAATGAAGTGAATGTGACGAATGGCGTGTTTCATGCGGCCAAGGCCTCGCAAGCAGCCACCACTTCGCGGGTGGCTTGGGTCTTTTTCAGTGCCCATGCTTTTTCAGCACAAGCCAACAATTCTTCACGGGTCAGGCTGTCAAGGTGAGCAGCCAAAGACTCCGGCGTCAAATCTGCTTGAGGCATGAGCCAGCCACCACCTTGTGCCACTAAAAATTGAGCGTTGGTGGTTTGGTGATCGTCTACTGCAAATGGGAAAGGCACATAGATGGCAGCAGCACCAATCGCTGCAATTTCAGTGACCGTGCTAGCACCCGAGCGGCAAATAATCACATCGGCCTGTGCAAACGCCTCTGCCGTGTCTTCAATGAATGGTGTCAATTCAGCTTGAACGCCCGCTTTTTCATAATTGGCACGCAGTGCATCGATTTGCTTAGCGCCACTTTGGTGAACCACCACAGGGCGCTTGTGCTCTGGCAACAAGGCCAATGCCTTGGGCACAATCTCATTCAATGCTTGTGCGCCCAAACTGCCGCCAACCACCCACAATTTCAGGGGTCCAGAGCGACCTGAAAAACGCTCTGCGGGTGCAGGCTTGTTTAAAAATTCTTGGCGCAATGGGTTGCCCACCCAAACAGCCTTTTTCAAAACATCGGGAAAGGCGCTGAAAATACAATCTGCAACGCCCGCCAACACGCGATTGGCCATGCCTGCCACCGAGTTTTGTTCGTGCAGCACCAGTGGTTTACCCAACAACACAGACATCATGCCACCCGGGAAAGTGATGTACCCACCAAGGCCCACCACCACATCGGGCTTGACTCTGCGAACCACTTTAATGCTTTGCCAAAAAGCGATGAGCAAACGCATGGGCAAGAGTGCCAAGCTGACAATGCCTTTACCGCGCACACCACCAAACTCCACAGGCTCAAAAGCAAAACCGCGCTGAGGGACCCACTGACTTTCCATGTTGCCGGTAACGCCCAACCAGTGCACGCGCCATCCTGCTTCCCGCAAAGATTCAGCCACAGCCAAGCCTGGAAAGATATGTCCGCCCGTACCACCGGCCATGATCAAAGCGCAGTGACTCATGTGCGGCCACCTCGCATCATTTGTTTGTTCTCGGCATCGATTCGCAGCACGATGGCAATGGCAATCATGTTGAGCAAAATGGCCGATCCACCATAACTCATGAGAGGCAAGGTCAAGCCTTTGGTTGGCAAGGCTCCCAAATTCACACCCATGTTGATGAAGGATTGAAAGCCAATCCAAATGCCCACACCCTGAGCGACCAGTCCAGCAAACGTTCGATCAAGGGCCAAGGCTTGACGACCAATGACCATGATGCGGCGGCTGAGCCACAAGAACATGCCAATGACAGCCACCACACCCACCAGGCCAAACTCTTCACCAATCACGGCCAACAAGAAATCGGTATGTGCTTCGGGTAACCAATGCAGTTTTTCAACACTGCCACCCAAGCCCACACCAAAAATTTCACCTCGGCCAATGGCGATCAAGGAGTGCGACAACTGATAGCCCTTGCCCAAGGTGTGCGTCGGATCCCAAGGATCGAGATAGGCAAAAATTCGCTCTCTGCGCCAAGGTGACGCAGCGATGATCATGGCAAACGTAATTACCAAGATGGCGAAAATCAAGAAGAACATTCGGGCATTGACGCCGCCCAAAAACAAAATGCCCATGGCAATGATGGCAATCACCAAGAAGGCTCCCATGTCAGGTTCTGCCAACAAGAAAATACCTGCAAGGCCCACAGCAGCGCCCATTGGCAACACAGCTCGGAAGAACCGTTCTTTCACTTCCATTTTGCGCACCATGTAATCGGAGGCATAAATGATGACTGCCAACTTGGCAAATTCCGAAGGTTGAAAGGTGAAGACCCCAAATGAAATCCAACGGCGTGCACCGTTCACACCCTTGCCGATGAAAGGCACTAAAACAAGCGCCAACAATATCAATGCAAAAATGAACAAAGGCCTGGCATTTTTTTCCCAGATTTCAAGTGGAATTTGAAACACCAGCAAAGCCACACCAAAACCAATCAATATCGAAATGATGTGGCGCATCAAAAAGTGTGTTTGTGAATATCTGGCAAATTTGGGATTGTCTGGCATGGCAATCGTGGCCGAATACACCATGATCATGCCCCACATCAAGAGCGTCACAACCACCCACACCATGGCTTGATCGATGTTTTGAATCTTTCCTTGGGTCGATGCATTCTTGGCATAGTCATAGCTGCCCAAATTGACAGGAAGTACCCCTTCAGCAGCACCTTGCATGCGGCCAGCGCCACTCGCACGGCTAAAAACACCATTGGCCCAGGACATGAAGCGAGACCCCAATTCGGTCATAGCACGCTCTCCATAGGCTGGCCAGCGGCTTCAGCAATGTCTGACACGGCTTGGCAAAACACTTGCGCGCGGTGGGCGTAGTCTTGAAACATGTCAAAACTTGCACAGGCTGGCGACAACAAAACGGCATCACCCGCTTGAGCCATGTCTTTGGCCACATTGACCGCTTCAGGCAAGCTGGCAGCATCGATCAGTGGCACGCCACACAATTTAAGTTGCTCTCGAATGATTGGCGCATCTCTGCCGATCAACACCACAGCACGTGCATACCTTGCCACGGGCTCAGCCAAGGGCGAGAAATCTTGACCCTTTCCTTCGCCGCCCAAGATCACCAGTACACGACGCTCAGAGCCCAAGCCCACCAAAGCCGCAACCGTTGCGCTAACGTTGGTGCCTTTGCTGTCATCAAAATACTCAATATCATTTACGATGGCTACAGCCGCCACACGGTGCGGCTCACCTTGGTATTCACGCAGACCAAACAGCATGGCGGCCAAGCTGGCACCGGTGCTGGTGGCCAAGGCCAACGCAGCCAGTGCGTTCACCGCATTGTGTCTGCCGCGAATACGCAGAGCGTCCGCCGGCATCAATCGCTGAATGTGAATTTCTTCCACTTCCCCTTTGCGCAAGCGACGTGTTTCATCTGACTCAAGGGCTCGCACCAGCCAGGTCATGCCGTTGACAGTTTCCAAACCAAAATCACCAGGGCGTTGCGGCATTTCTGCACCAAAGCTCACATGCTCACGTTGAATCGGCTTTTGCAATTTAGCGCGCACAGGCTCTGGCAACATGGCCATCACGCGAGCATCGTCTCGGTTTAAGACCATGAGGGTATTGGCACCAAATATTTTTTCTTTGGCAGCTGCGTAGGCATTCATGGTGCCATGCCAATCCAAATGATCTTGTGTGATATTCAAGACAGTGGCTGCAGAGGGATCAAAGGGGCCTGCATTGTCAAGTTGAAAACTGGACAACTCCAAAACCCAAACTTCTGGCAACGCCGTGTCCATGGCCAAGCGCAGGGTGTCCAGCAAGGTGGGGCCAATATTGCCGGCCACTTTGACTGTTTTGCCCGCGCGCTCCATCAACTGGCCCGTGAGCGCTGTGACGGTTGTTTTGCCGTTTGTGCCCGTGATGGCCAATACATGGGGGTTGTAGTCACGCGTGGCTTTGAGATTTTCTAGACCCTGCACAAACAAACTCAGCTCGCCGCCAAACCAAAGACCTAGGCCCTTGGCGGCGTCCATGACAAGCGCAGTTTCGGCGGGTGCAAGGCCTGGGCTTGCAAACACAGCGCGCACCGTCGTGCCTTCAATCAAATTGGCTAGGAATGCCCCAGACTTGAAAGCAACTTCAGGCAACTCGGCTTGCAAAACGCTTAAGTGAGGCGGCGCTTCACGCGTGTCAGCCACCGTGACCTCTGCGCCCATGGCAACGCACCAACGAGTCATGGCCAGGCCTGAACTGCCCAGTCCCAAAATCAAAATGTGTTGGCCTTGAAGGTATTTCATGTTTATCGCAGCTTCAAAGTCGACAGCCCCACCAAGCACAAGAGCATGGTGATGATCCAAAACCGCACAACCACTTGCGTTTCTTTCCAACCACTCTTTTCAAAGTGATGGTGCAAAGGGGCCATCTTCAAAATTCGCCGACCTTCGCCATATTTCTTTTTGGTGTATTTGAAATACGAAACTTGCGCCATGACCGACAAGGCTTCCACCACAAAAATGCCGCCCATGATGGCCAGCACAATTTCTTGGCGAACAATGACGGCAATGGTGCCCAGCGCACCCCCCAATGCCAAAGCGCCCACATCTCCCATGAAGACTTGTGCAGGGTGCGTGTTAAACCACAAGAATGCCAAGCCTGCACCTGCCATGGCGGCGCAGAAAATGAGCAGTTCACCGGTGCCGGGGATGTAGGGCAAGAACAAATATTTGGCGTACACCGAGCTGCCTGTGACATACGCAAACACGCCCAAGGCCGAGCCCACCATGACCACGGGCATGATGGCCAAACCGTCTAAGCCATCGGTGAGGTTGACCGCGTTGCTAGAGCCCACAATCACCAAGTAGGTCAAAACCATGAAGCCCAGCACGCCCAGTGGGTAACTCACCTCTTTGAAGAAAGGCACCATCAAACCTGCTGTGGGAGGCAAATTGACTTCAAAGCCCGAAATGACCCAGTTCACAAACAAATCGAACACACGCATGTTGGAGCTTTCAGAAATACTGAACACCAAACAAAGCGCTGCCAACAGGCCAATGACCGATTGCCAGAAATATTTCTCGCGCGAGCGCATCCCCTCAGGGTCTTTGTTCACCACTTTGCGCCAGTCATCGACCCAACCAATGGCACCAAATCCCAAGGTCACGATGAGCACAATCCAAACGAAGCGATTGGAGATGTCAAACCACAGCAAGGTGCTGATGGCAATAGACAACAAAATGAGCACACCGCCCATGGTGGGTGTGCCGCTTTTGGCCATGTGCGTTTCCATGCCATAGCCTCGAATAGGCTGACCAATTTTGAGGGCGGTCAATCGGCGAATGACCATCGGGCCCGCAATCAGGCCAATTAGAAGCGATGTCAAAGCTGCCATCACTGCACGGAAAGTGATGTACTGAAAAATGCGCAGGAAACCCCAATCGGGTGACAAGCTTTGCAACCATTGCGCCAAATTAAGCAGCATGGGCTGACTCTCTTTCTGAAGCTTGCGTTTGCTCAAGCTTGTTGCGCAAAGCGTCGACAACGCGCTCCATTTTCATAAAACGCGAGCCCTTCACCAGCACGCTGTTGTAGGTCGAAATTTCTGACAAAACCTTGGCTTGCAAACTCTCCATGTCAGAGAAATGTTTGGCGCCTGCAAAGACTTGGCTGCTGTGGCGACACAAGTCGCCAAGGGTGAATAATGTTTGAATGCCAGAAGCATGGGCATAGGCGCCCACTTCTTCGTGAAATTCTGCCCCCTGAAGACCCACTTCCCCCATGTCACCCAGCACCAACAAGCGAGGCGCTGGCAATTCAGCCAATACCTCAATGGCCGCCCGAACAGAATCGGGATTGGCGTTGTAGGTATCGTCAACCAGGGTGAAAGCGTGGCCATCTATTTGCCACTCACACGACTTAGAGCGACCTTTCACAGGCTCAAAACTTTCGAGCCCTTTCACAATGTCAGGCAAGCTCATGCCGGCCGCCAATGCACAGGCTGTGGCAGCCAGTGCGTTCAAAATATTGTGACGCCCTGCAATGTTCAAGCGGCAAGCCAAGGCAGCCTGTGGGGTCCACAGTTGGAATGACCAAGCACCATTTCGCCACACAATGTCATGCGCTTGAACATCGCCTTGTGTCAAACCAAAAGTCAAGACTTGGCGAGCGCCAGCCAACTTCTGCCAAAGTTCGGTGTAGGCATCTTGTGCTGGGAATACAGCCACACCCTTGGCAGGTAAAGCGCGAATCACTTCACCATTCTCAATGGCCACCGCTTCGACCGTGCTCATGAATTCTTGATGTTCTCTTTGAGCGTTGTTGACCAAGCCAATGGTGGGTTGTGCAAATTGTGCGAGCACTTCAATTTCGCCGGGGTGATTCATGCCCAACTCCACCACTGCACGGTGGTGTTCGGGACGCAAATTGAACAAGGTCAAAGGCACACCGATCTCATTGTTCAAATTGCCTTGTGTTGACAAAGAGGGTGAGGCTGTGTCGGCGCGCAAGACCGATGCAATCATTTGCGTGACGGTGGTCTTGCCATTGCTGCCTGTGACACCAATCAAACTCAATTCAAATTGACGGCGCCACTGCGCAGCCAAGTCTCCCAAAGCGGCACGTGCGTTAGAAACGCAAAATGCTGGCACCGTGACATTTTTTAAATCAGGAAATTGTTGAGCCTGCGCCAAATTAGCCGCTTCAAACAAAACAGCGACAGCACCTTGTGCCTGTGCTTGCGCCAAAAATGTACTGCCATCAAATTTCTCACCCTTCAGGGCAATGAACAAATCGCCAGCCACCACACTGCGGCTGTCCGTGCGCACTGCTTTGATCACGGCAAGCTGCGTGTTCACTGCATCAGCATTCACAAGCTCAGCGTGTGGCAGCCAATTTTGGAGTTGTGTCAGTGTCAGGTTCATGCTTGAACCCCTGTTGGCTGAATTTCACGGGCGCGCTGCACGAGCGCATTGTGTGCATGCACGCGATCGTCAAAGGGATATTTCACACCCGCAATTTCTTGGGTATCTTCGTGACCTTTGCCTGCAATCAAAATCACATCGCGCTGGCCAGCCTGCATGACCGTTTGGAAAATGGCTTGTGCACGATCAAGTTCTTGATGCACTTTTTCAGGGGCTTTTAAGCCTTGCTGCATGTCACGCACAATTTGATCTGGCAATTCACTGCGGGGGTTATCGCTTGTGAGGACCAAGTGATGCGCCACCGACTCTGCGGCTGCAGCCATCAAAGCTCGCTTGCTGGCATCGCGATCACCACCGCAACCCAAGACACACCAAAGCTGCGAGCCCAAAGCATCGGTCATCGGCTTCAGGGCCAACAAGGTTTGCGTCACTGCATCGGGGGTGTGCGCATAGTCCACCACCGTTAGAGGCAATTGGACGCCCTCGACACCCATCACTTTTTCCATCCGGCCAGGCACTGCTTTGAGTTGCGCACAAACTTCAACGATGTCGGCCAAGTTGTATTTGAGGGCACGCAATGCAGCGATGACCCCCAACACATTGTCAACGTTGTAATCACCCATCAAAGACGTTTGCAGGTGCACACTGTGCGGACCCTCAACCACATCAAAGCTCAAGCCTGTGACATTGCGTTTCACATTTCGAGCTTGCAATCGGGCGTTGTGTCCTTGGCTTGAGCAAGTCCAAGCTTCTGTCGCCAATCGCCCTAGCGATAAATCAGACGCCAATTTGGCACCTTGTACGTCATCCACATTGATCACAGCCAACTCAAGCTCTGGCCATGCAAAGAGCGCTTCTTTGGCTTGCCAATAGGCGGCCATGGAGCCGTGATAGTCCAAATGGTCTTGGGTGAAGTTGGTTAGCAAGGCCAGTTGAATTCGGGTACCCGCCAAGCGCTGTTCTGCAATGCCAATAGAGCTGGCTTCAATGGCGCAGTGCGTGATACCCGCAGAAACAAATTTTCTAAACTGCGCTTGCAACAAAACAGGATCGGGTGTGGTCATGCCCGTGTGCATCAAATCGGGGGGCTGGCCAACGCCTAGCGTGCCCACAATGGCACATCGCCCTAAAGAGTCTGCACCAGGCTTGGATGACAAAGCATTGATGGCTTGCGCCAACCACCAAGTGGTCGAAGTTTTGCCATTGGTCCCCGTCACCGCCAAGACCTGCAAGGCTTGGCTGGGTTGCTCATAGTAGGCATCTGCAATCCAACCTGTGTCTGCCTTCAAACCTGCATAAGCGGCCACATGATTTTCTACTCGATCTTCTGCAGCTTGCCATACTGAAAGCCATTGTTGGCAGGCTTCAGCTTCCACCAAACAAACTTGGGCACCTTGCGCAAATGCCGAAGCCACATAGGCGCGCCCGTCGGTGGCGGCCCCTGGCCACGCAATGAAGGCATCGCCCTTTTGCACAGCACGGCTGTCTGTGCACAGCACACCTGTGACGTGTTGACGCAACCATTGTGCGGCTTGAGTGGGACTGTGCAAGGTTTGCATCAGAACGACTCCTCCAAACCATTGGCCACAATTTGTGGCTTGACACTCATATCAGGTTGCACACCCATCAAGCGCAAACTTTGCTGCACGGTTTGGCTGAAAACTGGCGCGGCCACATCACCGCCGTAATAACGACCGTTGGAAGGCTCATCGATCATGACGGCCACCACAATGCGTGGTTTTTCAATAGGCGCCATGCCCACAAACACGCCGCGGTATTTTTTACCTGCGTAGCCTTTGCCTTCTTGCTTGTGAGCCGTGCCCGTTTTTCCGCCTACCGAATACCCCATGGTTTGCGCTTTTTGGGCTGTCCCTCCAGGGCCCGCTGCCAAGTTCAGCATGTGGCGAACGGCCTGTGCGTTTTCTGGACTAATCACAGGCACGCCCGCTGGAATTTGACCGTTCTTAATCAGCGTGGCTGGCAGCGATTTACCATCACTGGCAAAAATGGTGTAAGCCCGTGCCATTTGAAACAAACTGGTCGAGACACCATAGCCATAACTCATGGTGGCT
>CANKOT010000016.1 GCA_947484245.1 Comamonadaceae bacterium | reverse complement strand
TTGTTGGTAATGCTGCTCTATCGGCCGTACTTCTTGTGCATAAGTGTCAGAAGCCAAAATACCTTGAGCCTCAGCAACATCCAAGCCTACCGATGCGACAACTGCCAACAAAACTTCATCAGATTCGACACGTTCAGCCCGGCCCTGATAAGCCTCAAGCAATGCGCGCTTTAGAGCATGCTGACTGCCTTCAGGCCCTTTGACGCCAGCCCAGTGAATTAGACGATGTGCATTGAAGGTGTTGTAAACACGACCGCGACCTTCAGGGTTGAATTTGAAACCCACCTCTTCGCCTCGCGCAGAGATGTTGGCCCGAATCTGCGCTTGCTGCTCTGGAGTTGAACCGTATTTGGCGGTCAGGTGCTCACCCAAATCCTGCCCCCCTGGCGCCATATTGGGGTTCAGCTCAAAGGGTTGGAAATGCAGGTCGGCAGTCACTTCGCCCTTGAGCTTGCCTAAGGCTTGCTCCAATGCGCCCAAGCCCACCGCACACCAAGGACAGGCAATGTCAGAGATAAAATCGATTTTCAATGTAGCGGCCATGGCAAATGTTTTTGGAATAAAAGCGCGATATTGCCTCAAATATTGGAAAATCGGGGCTCAGGGCTCAGATTCCATGTTTTCTCAAGGGATCTTTGTCAGCCCAACCTTAGAGGACGATCATGAAGATTTTGTGTTTGAACGGCATCAACTTGAACATGTTTGGCAAGCGCGACCCTGCCCTGTACGGCACAGTCACACTGGCCGAAATCGATGCGCAAGTCAAAAAGCTCGGCCAAGATTTGGGCGCAGACGTGGAATGCTTTCAAACCAATTTTGAAGGCGCCATGGTTGAAAAAATTCACCAAGCTCATACCGATGGGGTTGCCGCCGTCCTGATCAACGCAGGCGCATGGACACACTACAGTTACGGCATCCGCGATGCCTTGGCCATTCTGAAGTGCCCCATCATCGAAGTGCACATGTCCAATATCCATTCGCGCGAAACATTCAGGCAACATTCGGTCATTGCAGAAATTGCCAGAGGGCAAATTGCAGGCTTTGGTGTCGACAGTTATTTGTTGGGCCTAAGGGCCGCAGTATCTGCAGCCCAAGCCAAGGCTTGAGTTGAGCTGAGCTGAGCCAGCTACAAAGTCTTTTTCAAAGCAAGCTGAAAAGCCTCTGGTGCTTCAAACTGCACCCAATGCCCAGAGCCAGAAACCAGCTGCCATGTGGCCAGCTGGGGTGTAACGTTTTTGAAAAGCTTTTCCACTTCAGACATGCACCCCTGATAAAGCGCATCCCACTCGCCATAAATGACATGCACAGGACAAGCAAGGTGCGGCAGGGCATTGGCCACAATGGGTGTACCCGACAAGCGCCTGCGCGGCATTCGATCGCGCGCCACATTCAAGCGGTGCACCGCCATGGCCAATTCATCGAGCTTGCGCTCATCGTGCAACATCAAGGCCAACAGGTTGTGCCTGTGAACTTCAGTTTGCGAGTCTTCTGTTGCCAAATGCCGCCAACCCTTCAAGGGCACCCGGTGGGGCGATTTGATCCCTAAGCCAGGCGATCCCACCAAGATCAAGTTTGTCGCATCCTTTGGGTAAGCAGCCAACCACAGCGCGGCAGTCATGCCGCCAAAGGAAAAGCCAATGAAGCTCACCTTTTCAGAAGTACGCAGCATTTGCCAAGCTGCATGCAAAGGCTCAATCAGGGCGTCCACATCGAAACCCTGCTCAGGCAAAGCCGAATCGCCAAAGCCCGGCAGATCGACAGCCAGCACATGAAAGCCATCTGCCACAAGCGGTGCGACATTGCGAATCCAATGCATCCAACTGCCACTGCCCCCATGCAGCAACACCAGCGTTGAAGCGCCTTGATCTAAAAACTCATGACCCCACTCATGCCAAACCATAGGTCCTGGCAACTGCAGGCGTCGGCCTGACAACAAAGAAGTGGCAACTTGAGGGGACAAGCATCGCAAGACTTCGGGCGCTATGTGAATGGGTTCTTGAATCAGGGCCATGACAAACTTTAGGTCGACTTTTCCAGGAATGGTTTCAATGAGACAGGTGCTCAGCACCTGCTGGGTGCTGCAAACGCCAAACGCGATAGGCTGCAGCAGTGGCAATCAATGCCGCAATCAAGGAAAGCCAATAGACACTTTGCAAACCAAATCGATCACTTAACAAGCCACCCGCCAAGCCACCCAACACGCCAGGAAAGCCATAGGCTACGACGGTGTAAAGCGCTTGGCCCCGACCTCTCAAGCGACCTGGAAAATGATGCGACAAAAGGGCAATGCAAGCGGTATGGTGGGCTGCAAATGTGATCGCATGAATGGCTTGCGCCAGCAGCAATACCCACAGCACATCGGCCCACTGCGCAGTCATGCCCATGCGCAAGACCATGGCCACAGAACAAACGACCAACCAAGCGGTCAAGGGCAGCTTAGGCATCCATTTGGCTTGAGTGAAAAACCAGCCAATTTCAACCATGACTGACACTGCCCACAGCATGCCAATCCAAACTTTGCTGTAACCCAAAGAGTCTAAATACAAGGAGAAAAAAACATACACACCCATGTGCGACAACACATGAAAAAACGCCGCAATGAAAAACCACATTACTGGCTTTTGGCGCAGCACTGGCCAGACAGCCACCTTGGTGTCGTTCAAAGGCACCGCCTCTTTCAAGTTAGGCAGCATCCAAACACTGGCCGCGACAGCCGCCAAACTCAGGACGGTCCAACCAGGAAAATGGTGCATGCCGAAATATTCAAACCAGGCACCCGCCAAAAACACCGTGAACAAAAATCCGATTGAGCCAAACAAACGAACACGGCCATAACGTTTGGCATCAAAAGCACCGCCCTGACTGACCAAATGAGCCATGGCTGCCTCGCTCATGGGCATCATGGCACTGGTGTGGGTGAACATGACCAACAGCACCAAGCCCAAACCGATGGGGCCTAATTCAAAAAACAAAATACACGCGCACAGCATGGCGGCGGTGGCGCCATAGCGAAGCAAACTCACCCTCTCGCCTGTATGGTCGCTGAGCCAACCCCACGCATAGGGTGCAAACAAGCGAGTAGCCGCCTGAACAGAAGTCAAAATGCTAATGGCCAGCAAACCAAATCCCAATTCTTTCAGCCAGAGTGGCAAATAGGGATTGAAAAATCCGATGTGGGCAAAGTAGCTAGCAGAAACAGCAGCAAAGGGAATCAATTGACGGCGGTTGGCCGCTTCAGCATTGGGCATTGAAGGCCCTTAGGTCTTGGCAGGTTGAACAACGTCGCCGCACTGGGCTCTGTGTAGCATGACATGGTCAATGACCACCAATGCCAACATGGCTTCGGCAATGGGTGTGGCACGAATGCCTACACAAGGGTCGTGCCGGCCTTTGGTAAGCACTTCAACAGAATTGCCTTGGATATCCACAGATGGCCGTGGAATGAGAACAGAGCTGGTGGGCTTGATCGCAATGGACACTTCTAGGTCTTGGCCTGTGCTAATACCGCCCAGCACACCACCTGCATTGTTGCCCACAAAGCCGGCGGGTGTGATGGGGTCGCCATGCTCACTGCCCTTGTGAGACACACTGGCAAAGCCTGCGCCAATTTCGACACCTTTGACCGCGTTGATGCCCATCATGGCATAAGCGATGTCTGCATCTAATTTATCAAACAAAGGCTGCCCCAAGCCCACAGGCATGCCCTGCGCAACCACTCGCAAACGAGCACCACATGAGTCGCCTGACTTGCGCAAAGCATTCATGTAATCTTCAAGCGCCGAGACGTCTGCCACGGGTGCAAAAAACGGATTGTGATGAACATGATCCCAGCTCTCAAAGCCAATGGGCAGTTCGCCCATTTGCGTCATGCAACCCTTGAAAGTGATGCCGCGTTGGGCGAACAACCATTTTTTGGCCACAGCACCCGCCGCAACCATGGGCGCTGTTAAACGCGCAGACGAACGACCACCGCCACGGGGATCCCGCAAGCCATACTTTCGCAAGTAAGTGAAGTCGGCATGGCCTGGGCGAAAGGTTTGAACAATGTCGCCGTAGTCTTTGCTGCGCTGGTCGGTGTTTTGAATCAGCAAGGCAATGGGCGTACCCGTAGTCAGCCCCTGATAGACACCCGACAAAATTTGAACCGTATCAGGCTCATTGCGCTGGGTTACAAATTTGGAGGTGCCAGGACGACGGCGGTCAAGGTCGGGCTGAATGTCGGCCTCTGACAAGGGCATGCCTGGCGGACAACCGTCAATCACGCAGCCAATGGCTGGGCCGTGGGATTCACCAAAGTTGGTGACCGAGAATAGGGTGCCGAAGGTATTGCCGCTCATAAGCGCCCATTATCTCAGAGGGTGGGGGCTTCTTTCTGATCTTTCTCAGAACCCTCTGGCCAATCGCGAATGTAGGCTTTGAGCATTTTGTTTTCAAAATTCTGGCTGTCAACCACCGCTTTGGCCACATCGTAGAAGCTAATGACACCCATGAGCATGCGTTTGTCCATAACGGGCATGTAACGGGCATGGTGATTGAGCATCATGCGCCGGACCTCGTCCATTTCAGTTTCACTGGTGCAAGTGATAGGGGCATCGTCCATTGATTTCCGAACAGACAAATTGCCAATAGAACCACCGTTTTGAGCCAAACTTTGCATCACTTCACGGAACGTGAGCATGCCCACCAAATCGCCATGCTCCATGACCACCAAGGAACCGATGTCTTTTTCAGACATGATAAGAACAGCAGTGGCCAGGCTTTCGTCTGGCGTGACGGTGATCAGGCTATGACCCTTGACGCGAAGGATGTCACTGACTTTCATGAGATTCTCCTAGTGAGCACTTAATATAGCCCACAATGTTGGCAAAGAATAGTAAAAGCTTACCCTTAAGCACTTGCCCGAAACTTTCAGTCTTTTCTTCGGAGAGAACCTATGCCCGGCTACTCAGACCCTGGTTTTGACACCCTTGCTTTGCATGCAGGAGCAGCACCTGACCCCACCACGGGTGCGCGTGCAGTCCCCATTCATCTCACCACATCGTTTGTCTTTGAATCGAGCGATCAAGCTGCCTCTCTTTTCAATTTAGAGCGAGCAGGCCATGTCTACAGCCGCATCAGCAACCCCACCAATGCTGTTTTAGAGCAACGCATTGCAGCCTTAGAGGGCGGCATTGGGGCCATTGCAACGGCCAGTGGCCAAGCCGCGTTGCACTTGGCCATTACCACCCTCATGGGCGCTGGCTCGCACATTGTGGCTTCGTCCGCCCTTTATGGCGGCTCGCACAATTTGCTGCACTACACCCTGAGCCGATTTGGCATTGAAACCACCTTCGTCAAGCCAGGTGATTTAGATGCGTGGCGAGCTGCTGTCAAACCCAACACCAAATTATTCTTTGGTGAAACAGTCGGCAACCCGGGCATGGATGTGCTCGATTTACCGGCCGTCAGTCATATCGCGCATGCTGCGGGCGTGCCGCTGTTGGTCGACGCCACACTCACCTCGCCTTGGTTGATGAAGCCCTTTGAACACGGCGCCGATTTGATCGTGCACTCTGCCACCAAATTCTTATCGGGGCATGGCACCGTGATTGGCGGCTTGGTGGTGGACGGTGGCAGCTTTGATTGGTCAGGCCCCAACACGCAAGGCAAATTTGCTGAGCTCACACAAGCCTACGAAGGCTTTCACAACATGGTGTTCACTGAAGAAAGCACCGTAGGGGCTTTCCTTCTTCGCGCTCGCCGCGAAGGCCTGCGCGACTTTGGCGCGTGCATGAGCCCCCACACGGCATGGCTCATTTTGCAAGGCATCGAAACCTTGCCGCTGCGCATGGCACGCCATGTGAGCAACACCGAAAAGGTGGTGAATTTTTTGGCGGCACACCCCATGGTGAGCCGTGTGGGTCACCCCATGCTAGAGACTCATCCGAGCCACGTCTTGGCGCAAAAATTATTGCCGCGCGGCGCAGGCTCAGTGTTCAGTTTTGACATACAAGGCACGCGCGAGCAAGGCAAGGCCTTCATTGAAGCATTGCAAGTTTTCAGTCACTTGGCCAATGTGGGCGACTGCCGATCTTTGGTCATTCACCCCGCGAGCACAACCCATTTCCGAGTCGACGATGAGACCCTCAAAGCCTCCGGCATTGGGCCTGGTACAGTGCGTTTGTCGATTGGCTTAGAAGACCCCGATGATTTGATAGACGATTTAAAACGTGCACTAAAAGCTGCAGAAAAAGCGGCTCTTCAAACAGGCGGTGCCGCATGATTTACACCGTGCAAGGCGCCCCACTTTATGTTTACACAGGCGGCAAAAGTTTCGACCCCACCAAGCCCACAGCCGTCTTCATCCATGGCGTGCTCAACGATCACAGTGTTTGGATTCTGCAAACGCGTTACTTTGCTAACCATGGCTGGAACGTCCTGGCTGTCGATCTGCCTGGACACGGCAGAAGCGGCGGCAAAGCGCCTGCATCGGCACAAGAAGCGGCTCAAAGTGTCATGGCTTTACTCAATGTGGTTGGCGTTTCGAAAGCTGTATTGATGGGCCACAGTTTTGGCTCGCTCATTGCATTGCATGCCACGGCAGAGCATCCAGACAGAGTGTCGCAACTGGTGATGGTGGGCACCGCCTACCCCATGCGCGTTTCACCAGCACTGCTAGACAGTTCATTGAACGATCCACAAAAAGCCATTCAGATGGTGAATGTGTTTTCACACTCCACATTGGCACCACCTCCGAGCGCCCTTGGCCCTGGCACTTGGCTGCTGGGTGGCAGCAAAGCACTGATGCGAAGAGTCTTGGCCAGCAACCCCCATGAGAATATTTTCAACATCGGCTTTAAGGCTTGCGACAGCTATGACCAAGGCGAAGTGGCCATGGGCAAAGTGACCTGCCCCACCCTTTTCTTGTTGGGCAAAAAAGATCAAATGACCCAGCCCAAGGCCGCGCAGGGCTTGATCAAGCTGGCGCATGATGGGCACCTTGCCATGGTCAATGCCGGACATCAACTGATGGTGGAAGCGCCTGAGGAAACCTTGAACGCCATGATTGCGTTTTGTCAAAAGTGATGCACACGTCTCGCATCAATACAAACCCACATTGACCTTGTTCTACTGAATAGAGCCCACATGAACAGTACCGAAGAACTGAACATTGCACCCGATGCAAAAAGCTTCACCAGCTTTGAAACCTTTTATGCTTTTTATTTGAAAGAGCACAGCAACACCACTTGCCGTCGCCTTCACTTTTTAGGCTCAACGCTGGCATTGATTTGTTTTGCCATGCTCGCAGTCACCGGCAAACCACAATACTTTTTGTATGGTTTGCTTTGCGGTTATGGCTGCGCTTGGATTGGCCATTTCGGTTTTGAGAAAAACAAGCCCGCCAGCTTCAAACGCCCGCTCTACAGCTTCATGGGCGACTGGGTCATGTACAAAGACATGTGGACGGGCAAGATCAAGTTTTGATCACATCAGCCAGCCTAAGGTGACTCAATTGGGCTTTTTCCCAGAGCAAGGCCGTTGCATCTGAGGGATGCAAACAAAGTTTTTGGACCAAAGGCTCAAGGAACGTTCTGTCCATGTCGATCAACAAAACCCACACACTTTCTTGCAGGGTACTGGCTTGTTCCAAGCGCCCCACCCACTTTAACTCTTGCAAGGCCTCCAACACAGTCTGCGCATGGCGCTGCTCGATATGAAGCTCGTTGGCAATGGCCGTGATGCCAAGGCCCTGGGGTGAACTCAAGCGCGCAAGCGACAAACTTTGCAAGACTTCCAAAGCCAATCTAAATGACCATCCCGGGCCATCTGCTTGCCGTTTGGCCTGCCGACCTATTTCAGGCAAGCTGGCCGTGACCACAGCACCCAAAAGTACGACCACCCAGGCCACATAAATCCAGACCAACAAAATGGGCACCGCAGAAAAGGCACCATAGATGGTGGAAAAGCTTGGCATTTGTGCCAAATAAACAGCCAACAATTTCTTGGCCAATTCCAAGCCCAATGCCACCACGACGCCACCTGTTAGCGCATGCCGCCAATCGACGCGGGTGTTGGGCAAGTAAAAGTACAAACCCGTCACGCAGGCGACCAACATACAAAATTCAACCAAGTCCAATAAATTGCGAACCGAAACGGGCACCCAATCACCCAAGCCAGACAAGTACCCGGTGAACAAATAGGAGGAAATGGCCAGGCTTCCCCCCAAGAGAAGCGGTCCCAATGTCAGGCCAGCCCAATAAAGGAGAACGCGCTGCCCCCAAGGGCGTTGCCGATTGACTCGCCAAATTTGACCCAAAGTGCGGTCAATGGTGACCAACAAGGCCAAGGAAGTGACCACCACCGCAATCAACCCCACCAAACCGAGCCGACTGGCCTTGCGGGAAAATTGTGTCAAAGACCCCAAAACCTGACGGGAAATACTTTCTGGAACCAAGCTTTCAATGAGCCAGCGCTGCAGCTGGTCTTGCACCTGAGCAAAGATAGGAAACACCGTGAAAATGGCCAAAGCCAGCGTGAACAGGGGCACCAAGGCCAAAACAGTGGTGAAAGTCAGAGAACTGGCTGTCATGCCCAATCGCACTTCCCGAAAACGTTGCCACAGCATGCGCAACATTTGACGCCACGGAAACTGCAAAATATCGTTCAAAGTGGCTTGGAGGAATTCAATTGGCTTCATGACCGGTATGATGCCATCGCCATGAACAACTCTACTCAACCAACCCCATTTCTGACACCAAAGACCATCGAAATCACCCGATGGATTGCGGTGGCAAGCCTGCTGGCACTCATTTTGGTGGGTTTGCTTTGGGAATTGTGGCTAGCGCCTTTGCGTGAAGGCGGCTCATGGTGGGCCCTCAAAGTGCTGCCCTTGTGCTGGCCACTGGCGGGTTTGCTGAAGAATCGCATGTACACCTACCGCTGGGTGAGCCTCATGATTTGGCTTTATTTCACCGAAGGTGTGGTGCGCGCTTGGGGTGACAAAGGATGGTCTTCAGGTCTGGCCCTGACCCAGACCATGCTGTGCGTTGTCTTATTTTCCGCTTGCGCATTGCATGTGCGGTGGCGCTTTCAAATGGCACGCGAAAATACCAACACAGAGAATATTGAAGAATCCAAACCCACAGCCTGAGATTTGAAAAAATGAGTGCTTTGCTAGAAAACTTGCGCCGCATTTGTGGCGATGCCAACGTGCTCACGCACGACGATCCTCAAACGGACCTCAGTGCATGGGAACAAGATTGGCGAAAACGTTCACATGGCAGGGCCTTGGCGGTTGTGCGACCCGCCAATGTGCAAGAGGTGGCGGCTGTGGTCAAGGCCTGTGCCAATGAAATGACCAGCATCGTGCCCCAAGGCGGCAACACGGGCTTGGTCGTTGGCTCAGTACCCGACATGTCTGGCAAGCAAGTGGTTTTGAGTTTGCAACGGATGAACAAAATTCGCTCGTTGGACGCCGCCAACCTCACTGTGGTGGCCGAGGCGGGTTGTATTTTGCAAAATGTGCAAGAACATGTTGAAAAAGCGGGTTACCTTTTCCCGCTGAGCTTGGCCGCAGAGGGCAGCTGCACCTTAGGTGGCAATTTGGGTACCAACGCAGGCGGCACCCAAGTCGTGCGATTTGGCAACACGCGTGAGCTTTGCTTAGGCCTGGAAGTGGTCACTGCCCAAGGTGAAATTTGGCACGGATTGTCGGGCTTGCGAAAAGACAACACGGGCTACGATTTGCGCAACCTCATGATTGGCAGTGAAGGCACTCTGGGCATCATTACTGCGGCCTGCATGAAACTCTACCCACAGCCAGCCGCCCAGCTCACAGCGTGGGCTGCTGTGCCCAGCATGGAAGCAGCCGTGTCGCTCTTGGGAATGGCGCACGCGCGTTTGGGTGCAGGCCTGACTGGCTTTGAAGTGATGGGCCAATTTGCACTGGGTTTGGTTGACAAACACCACCCGCACCTTCGGGTTCCCTTGTTCAAAGAAACACCTTGGTGCGTGTTGCTTGAAAACTCCGACCACGAGTCTGAAGCGCACGCCCGAGAAGGCTTTGAGGCGTTGATGGAAACAGCCATGGAAAATGGATGGGTGACCGACGCGGTCGTGGCAGAGAGCTTGGCCCAGGCCAACGTGCTGTGGCAAATTCGAGAAACCATTCCCTTAGCTCAAGCCGATGAAGGCTTGAACATCAAACACGACATCAGCATCCCTGTCTCGCTCATTCCACAATTTGTGGCTGAAACCGATGCCTTGCTGCAAACCAAAATCCCTGGCATCCGTTTGGTCAATTTTGGCCATTTGGGCGATGGCAATTTGCACTACAACGTCCAAGCACCGCAAGGCGCAGATGGCGCAGTTTTTTTGCGTGAGCATGAAGACGAAGTCAACACCTGGGTGTTTGACCAAGTCAAAGCCTTTAACGGCTCTATCAGCGCTGAACATGGGGTGGGCAGCCTGAAGGCCGACAAGCTCCCCCACTACAAAGATCCCACGGCCTTGGCCATGATGAAGGCCATCAAAATGGCCCTAGACCCCCAAAACATCATGAACCCTGGCCGAGTGATTAAAATTTAGTTTTTGAGCCAGAATGCATTTGTAGCCCTCGAACAAAACCATTGATCAGCCCATGACCATACGCCCTATACGCTCGCAATACGAAGATTTCATGCGCCACGTGAACGACCATGGTGTCTTCAAGGCCGATCGCACCGGCACTGGCACCACCAGCGTGTTTGGGCACCAAATGCGCTTTGATTTGAACGAAGGTTTTCCACTGGTCACCACCAAAAAAGTGCACTTGCGCTCCATCATTCAAGAGCTCCTTTGGTTCCTCACCGGCTCTAGCAACAACAACTGGCTGCGTGAACGCGGCGTCACCATTTGGGATGAATGGGCACGCGAAAACGGCGATCTTGGCCCCGTGTATGGCGTGCAGTGGCGCAGCTGGCCCACCCCAGATGGCGGCCACATTGATCAAATCAGCGATGTGATGCGCACGCTGAAAACTAATCCTGATTCTCGTCGCATCATTGTGAGTGCCTGGAATGTGGCAGAGCTGTCCAAGATGGCCCTCATGCCTTGCCATGCATTCTTTCAGTTTTATGTGGCACCCCCTCAAGAGGCGGGTGGCAAAGGCAAACTCAGTTGCCAGCTGTACCAACGCAGCGCAGATATTTTCTTGGGCGTGCCCTTCAACATTGCCAGCTACGCTTTGCTCACCCACATGATGGCGCAGCAGTGCGATTTGGATGTAGGCGACTTTATTTGGACCGGCGGTGATTGCCACATTTACAGCAATCACAAAGAACAAGTTGCGCTGCAACTTAGCCGCACGCCTTTCGCGTATCCCACTTTGAACATCAAACGCAAGCCGGCCTCTATCTTCGAATACGAATACGACGACTTTGAAGTGTTGGACTATGAGTGCCACGCAGCCATCAAAGCACCTGTAGCTGTCTAATGAAGCTGAAGCTCATTTATGCACGCGCTGCCAATGGCGTCATTGGCTTGAACAACCAAATGCCTTGGCACCTTCCCGAGGACTTGGCTCATTTCAAACGCACCACCCTGGGCTCGCCTGTGCTCATGGGCCGAAAAACCTGGGAATCTATTCCCGCCAAATTCAGACCTCTACCAGGCAGGGCCAATTTGGTCATGACACGACAAACAGATTGGCATGCAGACGGTGCTCTGGTGGTCCATTCTTTGGAAGAAGGCCTCACTTTGGCACTGGCACATTGCCCCGAGGGCAAAGACTTGTGGGTCATGGGCGGCGCAGACATTTATGCCCAAGCGGCAGCCATTGCCGAAGAAGCCGTGGTCACTGAAATTGAACAAGCATTTGAAGGCGATGCCTACGCACCAGAGTTAGAGGCAACATGGCACGAAACTTCGCGAGAGTCACACACCGCGGCGTCTGGTTTGAAATTCAGTTTTGTGACGTATCAGCGAACTGTTTGAAAGTCGATAGGTGCCCATGAAACTTGCCACTTGGAATGTCAACTCTCTCACCGTCAGACTGCCACAGGTGATCGACTGGTTGAAGGCACAAGAATCGCTTGGAGCCGAGCACGCGATCGACGTCTTGGCCTTGCAAGAGTTGAAGATGACTGATGACAAATTTCCGTATGCTGCCTTCACAGAAGCGGGTTATCACTCTCAATGGTTTGGTCAAAAAACATACAACGGTGTCGCCCTCATTTCGCGCAGCGAAGGCACTCAGATTGTCAAAAATATTCCTGGATTTGAAGACGACATGTCTCGCGTGATCACAGCAACTTTTGGCGATGTGCGAGTGATCGGCGGCTATTTCCCAAATGGCCAAGCGCCTGACAGTGACAAGTTTGCTTACAAAATGCGCTGGCTAACGGCATTGCACCAGTGGGTGAAACAAGAGATGTCATCTCACGCCAAGTTGGCTCTCATGGGCGACTACAACATCACCTTTGATGATCTCGATGTGTGGGACCCCGTAGGCTTGGCGGGCACCATTCACTGCACTCCAGAAGAACGAGCGCACCTCATGGGTCTGATCAACTTGGGGTTGCACGACAGTTTCCGTTTGTTTGAACAAGCAGAAAAAAGCTTTAGTTGGTGGGACTACCGCGACTTTGGTTTCAAACGCAACAGAGGCATGCGCATCGACCACATTCTCATTAGCGATGCATTGAAAGCCTGCGCCTCAGCGTGTGTGATCGACAAATTACCGCGCAAAAACGAGCGGCCCAGCGATCACACCCCTGTGGTGCTCACGCTCAGTTAAGCCTTGTGGGCGGCCATGGCCTTGCCCACTTCCAAACTGCCTTGCCCTGAGCCCGATCCCGGCACCAACTCACCTTGGCGGTCTTTCACTTGAGCCATGGCAGCCAACAACTGCTCGGGGGTGTCTTCTGACATTCCCAAATAAACCCCTTGTGTGAGCGTGATGTTGGCCACTTCAAAGCTGCCTGCACCTGCGCAAATGATGGTTCTGTTGGGCGCATCTTCACACGCCATGACCAACATGGCGGGCACAACGGCTTGGGGCTCCAGCGCTTTCAAGACGGCTTCGGGCATCAAGCCCTCGGTCATGCGTGTGGCTGCAGTAGGCGCCAAGGAATTGACGCGAATATTGTATTTCTCGCCCTCAATAGCCAGGGTTTGCATCATGCCCGCCAATGCCATTTTGGCTGCACCGTAATTGGCCTGCCCAAAGTTGCCATACAAACCGCTGGAAGAGGTAGTCATCACAATGCGGCCATAGTTTTGCGCCTGCATGATGGGCCAAACTGCTTTGGTGCAATGAACGGCCCCCATCACGTGAACTTCCATCACCAAACGAAAATCTGAAATTTCCATTTTGGAAAAACTTTTATCGCGCAGAATGCCGGCGTTGTTGACCAAAATATCAACACGGCCCCATTGGTCCATGGCTTGTTTGACCATGGCCTGCACTGCCTCATAGTCGGTGACAGAAGCGCCGTTGGCAATGGCTTCGCCGCCTGCCTTGATAATTTCGTCCACCACGGCTTGAGCCGCACTGACCGAGCCGCCCTCACCATGCACGTTGCCGCCCAGGTCATTCACCAGCACTTTAGCGCCTCGCTTGGCCAGCGCCAGCGCATGTTGCTTGCCCAAACCGCCACCGGCACCTGTGACAATGGCGACACGTCCTTGAAAATCAATGCTCATTTGGATTCCTCAATCTGATAGCCTTGCGATGTTACTCAATTTAAAGCACCATGGAAATCTCCTCCAAAATCATTGACACGCCGCCGCGCGATGCCGCCACCGTTTTGATGCTGCGCGAAGGCTCATCGGGCTTGGAAGTTTTGCTCCTCAAACGGCATGCAGACTCCAAAGACTTGGGAGGCGCTTTTGTATTTCCAGGCGGCAAACGCGATGAAACAGATGCCAGCCCCAGTGCCTTGGCCAGCTTAGATCAACCCCTGTCTGTCTTGCATACTCAATTGGGAGAGCCCGACATCGCCCCTGAGCATGCTGGCAGTTTGTTCTTTGCGGCCTTGCGAGAAGCGCAAGAGGAGTGCGGCTTACAACTTCGCTGCACTGACTTGAGGCCCTGGTCACGTTGGATCACGCCTCGAAGGCCGGCCATGATGTCCAAACGTTTCGACACCCGATTCTTTTTGGCAAGAGCCCCTAGTGCACAAATTGCGATTCAAGACAATCACGAGACAACAGAAATTTTGTGGGCAAGCCCGCGGCAAGCGCTGATGCAATATTGGGCGGGAGACATCCTTTTAGCGCCGCCTCAAATTATGAGTTTGTCGCACTTAAGTCTTTATCAAAATGTCGACCATGCGCTCGAGGATGCTGCGCAAAGAACACCTCCTGTGATCCAACCAGAGTCATTTGATGTCGAGGGCATGCGGGTCATTTGCTACCCTGGCGATCCAAGACACTCGGTTCAGGTGAGAGCACTCCCAGGGCCATCTCGGCTGCACTTCAGAAACGATCGCTTTGAGCCAGAGGGTGGTTTGTCTGAGTTTCTTCATGGCAAGTTGTAGCGCATGACGGCACATCGCTATTTATCGATGGCAAAAGCCATTGCCTACCTGGGCGATGCCCAAAGCGCGCATCAACTCTTGAGCACGCTCAACAGCACCCTTCTCCGTGATGAACCCGAGATATCTAGCGCCATTGAATCGATTCAATTTGATGTGCTGCAAAAGATTTGGCATCAACTCAAAGGCTTTGCACCGGTGTTTTGCCAAGAATCATTGATCGATGAAATTGCGCAAACAGAGTTGCTTTGCAAACAAATTCAAGCACCAGAAGAACGGCTTGCGGCACTGCATGCCAGTGCCAAATTGCAAACTAGCTTGAGAGCACTTCAAGTGGAGGTTGCGGCGCAAATGTTGGAAGTGGCCGCAACAACCAAGCCTCCATCACCTTAGGGTCTTGAATCAGCCTGAGCGTGTCAAATGCCTGCTGCGCTTCAGGGTAATGTCGGCGCAAGTAATTCAGCCATTGCTTGAGTCGCCCAACGCGATGGCGGGGTGCAACATGCAAACTCATTCGCCGCCAAAAAATGCTCATCAAAGGCCACAGCTGTTCCCAAGAAAACTTTTGCGACATTTCGGACACAGACAGGCCCTGGGCTTGGGCATCGTGAAATTTAATTTCTAGCGCCAGACCTGGGTTGTTGACCATACCGCGGCCAATCATGATGTCATTGCATCCTGTGACCTCACGGCACCGGATTGCATCTGCCACCGTCCAAATTTCGCCGTTGGCCACCATGGGCAATTTAACGCACTGCCTGAGATCGGCAATGCGATCCCAATAGGCTGGTGGACGGTAACCATGGACCTTGGTGCGTGCATGCACCACCAACTGATCAGCACCGGCAGCCTCAATGGCTTGCGCACAATCTTCAGCACGCAAGTCGTCGTTAAAACCCAAACGCATTTTGGCCGAGACAGGCACATGGGGCGGTACAGCACGTCGTACCGCCGACACAATTTGGCCAATCAACTCGGGTTCGTCCAACAACACAGCACCCCCACGATGGCGATTGACAGTTTTGGCGGGGCACCCAAAGTTGAGATCAATGCCTGCGGGGTTGAGCTTGGCCAAGCGCGCCGCGTTGGCAGCCAAGATTTCAGGCTCGGAGCCCAACAATTGCGCTCTGACGGGCACACCTGCGTGAGTTTTGCCTTCATTCAACAACTCTGGCACCACCCGATAAAAGGCTCTTTTCGGAAGCACCGCATCCGTCACGCGAATGAATTCAGACACGCACAAATCAATGCCGCCCACACGCGTGAGCGTATCTCGCAGGCTGTGGTCCAAAAGCCCTTCCATAGGGGCCAGCAAAATTTTCATGGCGACCCGAGTTTTAGGTCAAAGCACGTTTCATTCGAACTTCCTCGACCTTGACCGTACCCATGGGCACCGTGCGTGCGGTGTTCATTTCACGCTTGAAACCGGCCAGTTCATGAAAGCGCACTGTGCGCTCGTTCAACAAAGGCACCCAAATGGTCACATCGGTGCAATCCTCTTCCAGCAAGCCTTCGCGAGCAGCATCCCACAAAGCCAAGCCTACCCCTTCACCCAAACGATCGGGGTCTGCATAAATGGCCCAAATTTCGCCGGTGGTGTTTTTGGATTTGGGATCGCGCGAGCGGTCGTACCCCACAAAACCCACAATGCTGTCGCCTTCCAAGGCCACCAGCACTTGCGGTTCACCATATTCAATGGCCTCTTTCCAGTAAGACACCCGCTTGGCCATGGGTGTGGCATCCCAGTGCGCATCAGGCACCTGACCTGCATAGGCGGCACGGCTGGCGATCAGATGCAGGTTAGCTACTTCAGCCGCCTCTTTTTTGGTGGCAAATCGAACTTCAAAATCAGACATAAGCAATAAAATAAAGAGTCACAAAACCATAGATTGTCGCCTGAACTTGAATTTTCTGAATTTCAATCGGGACTGTGCCATCGAAGCGCGTGATTTCGGGTTATCTTTGAGGAATGTCCTTGTTTTTTGTATTTCTTGATTTGCACCTTCAAAAAATACCCAGAGTCGTGTTCTTGGGTTTGACAGCAGGCCTCCTTTGCCTATTTGCCCAAACGGCTGGCGCACAAGGAAAAACTTTCAAAAACGACATGGCAGAGCGCACCCGAGCCTGCACGGCGTGTCACGGCGAACAAGGCCGTGCGGGGCCCGATGGTTATTACCCCAGACTTGCCGGCAAGCCCGCAGGATATTTGTACAACCAACTGAAAAACTTTCAAGAAGGACGCCGTCACTACACCCTCATGACTCGGCTGGTCGACCCCTTGTCGGATGCTTATCTTGAAGAAATGGCGGTGTATTTTGCCAACCTCAAATTGCCTTATGCGCCAGCAGTGCAAGCCAAAGTGCGCGTGTCAGATCAACTCTTGCAACACGGCAAAAAATTGGCCCTTGAAGGCGACAGCAGCCGCGGCGTTCCGGCATGCAACACCTGTCATGGCAAGCAGCTGACTGGCATCCAAGCCAATGTGCCAGGCTTGTTAGGTTTACCGCTTGATTATTTGAACGCCCAACTGGGCGCTTGGCAAACCCATCAACGCAAAGCCGCTGCCCCCGATTGCATGCGCGACATCGTCAAACGACTTGAATCAGAAGATTTGGTGGCTGTTGCAACTTGGTTGTCTACCCAAAACATGCCTTTGAATTCCTCCCCTGCCATGAAAATTGCCGAGCCCCTCAAAGCACCCTGGCGTTGCGGCAGCGCACCTGAACTCTCCAGGGTGCAGCCATGATGTTTCCCACCCACTTTTGGCGTTACTTTGCCATCCTTTGGCTGGCCATCTTGGGCTTGTTGGGAGCGGCCATCTTGGTTGACAACCACCAAGACATTTGGACATCCACGACACCCACGCGCAGCACCGACCTGCATCAACAAGAACAGGCCGCCAAAGGCCAACAACTGCTGAGCCTTGGCAACTGCATTTCATGCCATACCGACCGGGGCGCAGCAATGGGTGCAGGCGGCCGTGCATTTGAGACACCCTTTGGCAAGGTCTACAGCAGCAACATCACACCCAATTCAGAGCACGGACTAGGCACGTGGGATACCCAAGATTTTTGGCGAGCATTGCACCATGGCAAATCAAAAGATGGCCGATTGCTCACGCCCGTTTTTCCTTACCAACACACCACCCTCATCACACGCGAAGACAGTGATGCCCTGTTTGCAGCCTTGAAAAATTTACCTGCGGCGGCCAATGCCAAACCCATTCCCAAACCCTCAGAGACCTTAGATTGGCCCTATGGCACCCCTGTGGCAATTGCTGTGTGGCGGAGCTTGTTTTTCAAACCTGGCACCTATGTTTCTGAAGCTCGGCAAAGCCCTGAATGGAATCGCGGCGCCTACATTGCGCAGGGCTTGGCGCACTGCGCAGCTTGCCACAGCGAACGAAATGCTTGGGGAGCATTGACCGCGATCAATGATTTTTCGGGGGGGCTTTTGCCAGTGCTGAATTGGTATGCACCGTCACTCACAAGCGCCCACGAAACTGGCTTGGCAAATCAAAGTGTGGCAGACATTGCACGTTTTTTAAAATCTGGACAAAGCGCTCAAGCGATTGCAAGTGGTCCTATGGCGGAAGTGGTGCAACACAGCACGCAGCACTGGCTCGATGCAGACCTGAGTGCGGTTGCGACCTATCTCAAGGACATGGCCACTCAGCAGGCACGCGTTGCGCTCAAGACCCCCGCCGAATCGGAAAAGAAATCAAAAGCATCACCGTCCTCTAAAGTGGTAAGTCTAGGCTCCAAAATCTATGAACAGCATTGCGAGCAATGCCACCAGCGCCAAGGACAAGGCATTGCTGGGGCCTACCCTGCACTTGCCAACAACCGAGCGATCTTGTTGAATGACCCCACCAATTTGGTTCAGGCCGTTTTGTATGGCGGCTACCCTGCAGCCACCCAACTCAATCCACGCCCCTACGGCATGCCCCCGTATATCCTCGAATTAGACGATCGAGAAATTGCAGCCGTACTCACCCATTTGCGAACACAGTGGGGCAACCAAGCGGCAGAAGTGACTCCTCTGCAAGTCAACCGAATTCGCGCTCTCCAAGGCCATTGAGCAATGGCTTTCTTGGATGTGATTTATGTCGATGAGCAACTCATTGTTCTGAACAAACCCTCTGGATTGCTCAGTGTGCCCGGGCGGGGTGAAGACAAACAAGATTGTTTGATCAGCAGAGCCCAACAAGAATGGTCAGATGCCCTCACCGTCCATCGACTCGACATGGCCACTTCGGGTCTATTGGTCATGGCAAGAGGCTCAGACATAAAACGCCGCTTAAGCCAAGCATTTGCACTCAGGGAAGTGCACAAAACATATGAGGCCATCGTGGCAGGTTTTCTCAACAGCCCAGAAGCTTGTGGTCTTGACGCATGGCATGACATTCAAATGCCACTGCTCATCGATTGGCCCAACCGACCTAGAAGCAAAGTCGACTGGGAACACGGCAAAGCCAGCCATACCCAATGGCGCGTCAAAAACCATGCGCCCCTTGAGAACACAACCCGCGTTGAGTTAAAACCCATCACCGGACGGACACACCAACTGCGCCTTCACATGATGGCCATCGGGCACGCCATTTTGGGCGATGGCTTGTATGCTTCAACCGAAGAAATGGCAAAAGCGCCGCGCTTGCTGCTGCATGCCCGTGAATTGCAATTGAAACACCCAGTTACGGCAAAATGGATGGCATTCGAAAGTGCCGTCCCTTTTTAAGCGAAAGAAGATTGAACATGTCACAACATCTCTACATCCTTACAGGTGGCTCGCGCGGCATGGGCTTGGCCATCGCAGAGCAGCTTGTGCAAGCGGGTAATACCCTCATCTGCATTTCTAGAAATCAACAAGCTAGCCTGTTTGAACGCGCGCAAAAAACAGGCGCGCAATTGGCGCAATGGACGCACGATTTGGCCGATGGTGCTACTGCCAGTCAGGCCCTGCAGAAGTGGTTAGAGTCTCAAGATGCCAAAGCTTATGCAAGCGCCACTCTCATCAACAATGCAGGCGTCATTCCCAACATTGGCCCCTTGAGCCAAGCTGATCCGCACAACTTGGCCATGGCTTTGCGGGTTGGCTTGGAAGCACCCATGCAGTTGTGCGCTGCTTTTTTAGGTGCCACTGAAAACTGGTCCATGCCTCGCAAAGTGATGAATATTTCTTCAGGTCTTGGCCGGCGCGCCATGGCTTCTCAGGCAGGCTACTGCGCCGCCAAGGCAGGCATGGACCACTTCACACGCTGCTTGGCGCTCGATGAAGCACTCAAGCCCCATGGCGCCAAGGTCACATCCTTGGCACCCGGTGTCATTGATACCGATATGCAAATTCAATTGCGCAGTGCAGCTCCTGATCAATTTCCAGATCAAAATGGCTTCCAGCAACTGAAGTCAACGGGTCTACTGACCTCGCCCGAGGATGCTGCAACGCGAATTTTGAATTACCTGGCGCGTGCCGACTTTGGCAGCAACCCTGTCAGCGACGTGAGAGAAGCTTGAGTCGCTTGAGAAGGATTTTTCGTCATCCCTCTGTCGTTTTTTTTGATCCGGATTTGGGGGTATATTCATTCCAATTCGAAGGAGATCTTAATGAGCCGTGAAGTAGTCGTAGTCAGCGGTGTGCGAACCGCCATTGGTACATTTGGTGGCAGCTTGAAAGACCTGGCCCCCACCGAATTAGGAACCCAAGTGGTGCGAGAAGCCCTCAAGCGTGCCAACACAGAAGGCAAAGATGTGGGTCATGTGGTGTTTGGCCATGTGATCAACACCGAGCCCAAAGATCTGTACTTGTCCCGTGTCGCCGCCATCAACGCTGGTTGCTCCGAGAGCACACCTGCGTTCAACGTGAATCGTCTGTGCGGGTCTGGTTTACAAGCCATCATCTCAGCCAGTCAGTCCATCTTGTTAGGCGATGCAGATGTGGCCATTGGCGCAGGTGCAGAAAACATGAGCCGTGCCCCTTATGCCAGCTTAAGTAACCGTTTTGGCGCACGCATGGGCGACACCAAAATGATTGACATGTTGTTGGGTGCACTGCACGACCCCTTCCACACCATTCACATGGGCATCACTGCAGAGAACATTGCAGCCAAGTGGGGCATCACGCGTGAAGACCAAGACAAATTGGCAGTTGAAAGCCATAACCGGGCAGAGCGGGCCACACAAGCCGGTTATTTCAAAGATCAAATCATGCCGGTCATGCTCAAAACGCGCAAAGGCGAAGTCGCCTACGATACTGACGAGCACTTCCGCCCTGCTTGCACCATGGAAGAGCTGGGCAAACTCAAGCCCGTGTTCCTCAAAGAAAACGGCACCGTCACAGCTGGCAACGCCTCAGGCATCAACGATGCGGCAGCCGCAGTGGTGCTGATGGAAGCGGGTGCGGCCAAAGCGCGTGGTGCCAAGCCATTGGCCCGTTTGGTGGCCTATGCGCATGCCGGCGTTGACCCCAAGTACATGGGCATTGGCCCTGTGCCCGCCACACAATTGGCCCTCAAAAAAGCAGGCCTCAGTGTGAGTGATTTGGATGTGATTGAGGCCAACGAAGCCTTTGCTGCGCAAGCTTGTGCGGTCACACGCGATTTGGGCTTGGATCCTGCCAAGGTCAACCCCAATGGCTCTGGCATTTCATTGGGTCACCCGATTGGTGCCACTGGTGCCTTGATCACGGTCAAAGCTTTGCACGAACTGCAACGCATCCAGGGTCGGTATGCTTTGGTCACCATGTGCATTGGTGGCGGGCAAGGCATTGCAGCTATTTTTGAACGCATGTAATCACTGGTTGGCGTTCAACAAAAAGGCCATCTTTCGATGGCCTTTTTTGTTCATGCAAGTTCAAACTTTTCAGCGATAGCGCTCACGTGCAATGCGAGCACCCTCTGCCAAGGCTTGTAATTTTTTCTCAGCCACTTCACGGCTCATGGGCGCCAGACCGCAATTGGTACACGCAATGATGCGTGCTTTGGGTACAAATTGAAGCGCACGGCCAATGGTGTCTGCCACTTGCTCGGGCGTTTCAATTACATCGCTGGCCACATCAATCACACCCACCATCACATCTTTGCCTTCCAGCAAAGCCATTAGGTCCATGGGCACGTGCGATTGGAAGCACTCCAAGCTAACCTGTTGAATGCTGCTCTTGGCCAAGGCTGGAAAGACTTTTTCATACTGGCGCCACTCATGGCCCAAAGAGTTTTTCCAATCGATGTTGGCTTGAATGCCGTAGCCGTAGCAAATGTGGACAGCCGTGGTGCAAGTGAGGCCCTGCGCAGCACGCTCCAAGGCTTTCACACCCCAATCGGCCGCTTCTTCCATGTACACATTGAAAGCTGGCTCGTCGAACTGAACAATGTCAACGCCGTCGGCTTGAAGAGCCAAGGCTTCTTGGTTCAGCAGCTCGGCAAACGCCATGGCCAATTTGACTTTGTCGCCATAAAAGCGATCGGCCACTGTGTCGACAATGGTCATGGGACCAGGCAATGTGAATTTCAATTTCTTCTTGGTGTGTGCACGTGCCAGTTGCGCTTCAAACGCATGTACACGGCCTTTCAATCGCAAAGGTGCAACCACCTGCGGCACTTGTGCATCGTATCGATTGTTGCGGATGCCCATGGTCACTTTGTTTTCAAAGTCAATGCCTTCTACTTGCTCCAAGAAGCCGTGCACAAAGTGTTGGCGCGATTGCTCGCCGTCACCAATCACATCCAAGCCAGCATCTTCTTGGGCTTTGATCCATAACAATGTGGCATCGGCTTTGGCTTGCTTCAGGCTATCACCTTGCGCCATCCATTTGGGCCAAAGCTTGTTGGTCTCGGCCAGCCACTCGGGTTTGGGTAGACTGCCTGCAATTGCGGTTTCAAACATGCTTAAGCTCCTGAAAATGTTGAGGGTTTTAAATTAAATTCTTGGGCCAACAGTGCGTAAGAACGCGTCTGTGCCTTGGCGTCATAGGTCCAGGTTATGACGGCCAATTCATCCAACTCAAGCCGTGTTGCCACTGCTCTTAACTTGTCTGCAACGGTTTGGGCACTCCCCACAAACGCATTGGCCTTGAGTGCTTGAAGCGCCATTTGTTCAGAGGGCGAGTAATCCCGATCGGCTTGTTCGGGTGGCAGCATAGGGCCAATTCGACCTGAATTTCGGTCCATGCGCCAACGTGCTCGGCTTTTGAAAAGATGCCAAGCTTCTTCGTCTGTGTCTGCAGCCAAGGCCCACACACACAGAGTGGCCTTAGGTCGATCTAGCCCCGCACTGGGCCTGAACGTATCTCGGTAAATTTGCATGGCCTGATCAGCGCCCTGCCCATCCGTGATAAACCAAGCAAATGCATATGGCAGACCCAAGTGGGCCGCCAACTGAGCACCATAGTCAGAGCTCCCTAACATCCAGATGTCTGGCGAAGTGGTGGACTGCGGATATGCAAAAACACCATGGCCAGGATGACCCACGGGCAAGGGTTGACCTTTGACCCAGGCCTGAAGTTCCATCACTTGTTGCGGGAAATTTTCACTGGCATAACGGTCTGGGTTTAACAATTGTGCTGTTTTGCCGTCGCTGCCGGGGGCACGTCCAACGCCCAAATCAATGCGCCCGGGTGCCAATGCATCGAGCACTCTAAACTGCTCCGCCACCTTCAAAGCAGCGTAGTGCGGCAACATGACGCCAGCGCTGCCAATGCGAATGGTGCGTGTTTGGGTGGCGATGGCCGCCATGAGAATTTCAGGTGCCGTGCCCACAATGCTGGGATGTGCATGATGTTCACTGACCCAGAAACGCGAATAGCCCAAGCGCTCAGCTTCGATAGCCAGCGCCAGAGTTTGCCGAACGGACTCGTCCTGCCCTCGGCCAGCCATTGCCACCGATTGATCCAACACAGTCAGCTTCAGACTCATGCTTGAGTCTTTCGAAATATCAACAAAAAATTCTTCAAACCTTGGCCATTTCTGCTTCTTGCAATGCTCGCCACATCACCTTGCCACTGCCACTTTTGGGCAGCGCTTCGATGAACTCTACCACCCGCGGCGCTTTGTAAACCGCCATGGTTTCACGACACCAGTCAATGATATCTTGCTCACTCACTTGGCCCTTGTGAGTGCTGCGCAGCACCACCACTGCCTTGACTGATTCACCTCGGTATGCGTCTTTGGTGGAAATAATACAGGCCTCTTGAATAGCGGGATGCTTGAACATCAAGGCCTCCACTTCAGCAGGCCAAACTTTAAAGCCACTGGCATTGATCATGCGTTTCAGTCGGTCGGTCATGAAGAAATAACCTTCTTCATCGATGCGGCCCATGTCCCCCGAGCGAAAGAACAATTTGCCATCGCGCTCAAAGAATGCGTTGGCAGTCGCCTCGGGACGCTTCCAATAACCCTTGAAAATTTGCGGCCCCGACATCACAATTTCGCCCGATTCGCCTTGCGGCAACTCTTTCAATGTTTCTGGATCGACCACGCGCGAATCGACACTCATGAACGGAATTCCCAAACATTGTTTTTTGGGAGCATCGGGCGGATTGGTGTGCGAAGGCGCTGCAGTTTCTGTCAAGCCATAACCCTCGATGTACCGAAGGCCAAATTGATCTAACAACTTTTGTGCTACAGCCTCTGGCATGGCAGCGCCGCCGCCGCCAATGTTTTGCAAACTGCTCAAATTAAATTGCGCCATGTTGGCGCTGCCCAACAAGTCAATGACCATGGTGGGAATGTTGGTCCAGTGCGTGACCTTCCATTTGGAAATAAGCCGCCCAGCCAAATCTCTGTCCCACCGAGGCATCAAAATGAGCGTTGCGCCCAAGAAAATAGTGGCATGCATGACACTCACCATGCCCGTGATGTGAAACATGGGCACAACGCACAAGCATTTGTTTTCAGGCGTGCCATTGGCCCACAAGCCACTGGACATGGCGTTGTGCATGATGGTGCCATGCGTGTGCATGCAACCTTTAGGCAAGCCTGTGGTGCCGCTGGTGTAGGGCAGCACAGCCAAATCGTCCGATTGGGCCGTGACAGGGCCCAGAGACACTTCACCCTTTAAGGCCGATGCCCAAGCATGCACTTGCCCACCTTCAAGCGCGGGCAAAGGATGCACCGTGGTGAGCCAGTCGTGCCAATTGGCAGGCATTTCTTCGGGGCCCGTGTTAACTGGATCAAAGGCATCAGAAAATTGGGTGACCAACAAATGCTGGAGGCGCTGAGCTTGGTCTAGTGCATTGCTAGCAGCAGCCAACTCTGGCGCTAGGTCGGCTGTGGTCACAGCCACTTTGGTGTCGGGGTCTAAGATGTAATGCTTCAACTCTTCCATGCGGTTCATGGGGTTGACTGGCACCACCACGGCATCGAGTCGCAAAATAGCAAAGTGCGTGATGACCAGTTGTGGACAGTTTTGCATGTCCAAGACCACACGATCACCCTTTTGCACACCCATCCTGCGCAAAGCTGAAGCCATGATTTCAGCTTCATGCTGCAACTGTGAATAGGTCCAGGTTCGGCCCATGAAAACCAAAGCCACTTTTTGGGGGTAGCGCAAAGCGCTGATCTGCAAATTTATCCACAAAGATGTTTGCGGCGCCGTCAATTGGTACGGCAGTCTCTTAGGCCAAAAAGCATGATGGGCGGGCATTCAGTGCGTCTCCAACAGAATACGAAACAGGACAAGGACATGAGATTGCATTGGCTTAAACATTTTGCACAATAGATGCTAATCGGGTCTGAGCAAATGGAACATCCCTAGAGTCCCTAAGGAGACGGTTTGGCTTGTTTTGATGCTTTTTCCAAATGACAGTCAATGTATGCGTTTGCAAGCCGATCAGACGGCAATTCCCGCTAAATTGGAGCTTTACACAGAAGACTTGTATGGCTAATCAAACCACCCCCGCTTGCTGTGGCACCAGCAAAGCCGCAGATCTTCTTCAACTCTCGGTCGGCACCGTCCAAGGCTTGGTAGACAAAAACATCCTTCATGCCTGGGTCACCCAGGGCGGCCACCGCAGAATATCCCTCGAATCCATTCAAAATTACCAGTTGCAGCAACAAAAATTGCCGGCTCTAGATCGGCTGATGAACGACCGGCTTCGTGTCATGGTGGTCGACGACGACAACGTCACCCGACATCTGCTGCAAGATACTTGCCTCGCGGTTCACCCCCATGTCGACTGTTGCGCCATGTCTTCCGCCATCGATGCATTGCTTCAATTACCTGTGTTCAATCCTCACGTCATGCTCATCGATTTGCTCATGCCCGAGGTCGATGGCTGGGAATTGGTGAAGCGGGTTCAACAGCAAAAAGACTACGCCAAACTACAAATCATCACCCTGTCTGCACTTAGCAAGGAGGAACTACAAAACAGAGGCGGCCCGCCCCAAGGCTCACAATTCATTGCCAAACCAGTCGATTTGGGATGGCTGCGCGGGTATTTGCTGGGTTTGCTTGCGCCACAGGCATGGGCATAGGTAGCCAAGCAGATTCAAGCTCAAAGTTAATTTTCAAAACGGTATTTCAACTGAAAGCTTACAGCGCCATAAAGCCGGTCTTTCAAGGGCGGCACCAGCATCACATTGATGCCTACATTTTTAGCTTGCCAGCTGGCCACCGGCAGCACAGCAGGAAACCATCCTCCGTTGAAAGCTTTGGGGTAACCATTGAAAGCGCCACCCACCGCCCCCAGCTTCCACTCACCCAAGCGCCACGGCTGATAGTAAGCACCCATGTAAGTTGAATGAGCGTTGTCGCTGTTGATAAAACGACCTGCTGTCAGGCTCCAAGTGTTGTCTAGTGAATACTCGATACCAACGCCCGGGTTGGCATTGCGCAAACCTTTCTGGGTATCGAAGTGAGCAGAATAAAACCCGGCGTTCACCCAAATCTTGCTTAAGTTTGCTTCTGCATGGGCAGCACATGGCGCTAGAAAAGCAAAGCAAACATGGGCAACTTTTTGAATAGATGGCGTTCGAAAAAGTATCATTGTGTTGCAGCCTTGTATGCGGTCGATGCAACTTTAACCATGGATGGATGCAAGGTGCCTAACTTAGGATTTTGTCCGTGAGGTGCATGAGGCGGCACAGAAAACCAATCCTGATTGAACGGCAAAGAAAGAACGGTTCTCAAATCGAATTTTGTATCAAAGCTGAGCCCAGCCATTGCATAGGCTGCCGGGTTGTCTATTTGAGTAATTTGAAATTCACCTCTGTAAACCCGGTTTAATTTTTGACTCGTACCATAGGCCACGCTCACAAAAATAAGGGCTCCGTCATCCATTTTTACATCGATGACAAGAGCAGGCCTAGGTTTGGGTCGTGAGTGAATCGAGTCTGGAAAACGACACCACACGATGTCTCCTGCATCAGGCTCTGGCCACCCCTGGATCAAGCATTTTCCATGTTAAAGAGATTGCTGCGTATTTTAGTCAGCTTGGTTTTGGGGGCCAACTTTTTAATTTGATTTAACTGTGTCTGGGTGAGGGCACCTTCGTCAGCTTCATACTGAGGCAGCAACTTGACGGCCAACTCACGAAGCGCCAAATGGATGACTTGTGTTTCGTCTACACCCAGCGTCTCAGCCAACTTTTTGGTGGTCGTGCGTGTCACACCAGTGGCACTGTCGTAAGGTCTGAAGCGAAACGCAATTTGGGCAGGCGCTGAACTCATGGTGAAAAACTCGGTTGACTTGATATCTTAAAGATATCAACAGGAGCGTTCATTGTCAAGCAAACTGGCCTGGCTGCTCGTACTTTTGCTTTCAGCACCGCTTAAAGTGATGGCAGAAATGAAAAACGCGCCCGGAGGCGCGTTTATGCATGTGTGCATATTGATAGATAGTTAACAGTTTATACCGGACACATCCTTTACAGTTTTTTGGCATAGGAGGAGCTCTCTATGCCCTGGAAGGAGTGTCAGAAAATGGATGAAAAACTACGTTTTGTCTCGCGCCACTTAGAGGGCGAGTCAATCTCTCAGCTGTGTCGGGAGTTTGGAATCTCCCGCGTCACGGGCCACAAGCTTGTTGAGCGTTACCGTCAAAACGGCTTGGAAGCATTTAGCGACCGAAGCCGGCGCCCGTACCGTATGGCCAACCAGTTGCCGTTTCAAGTGGAGGCTCTGATTGTTCAAATCAAGAATGAGTTTCCAACTTGGGGTGCGCCCAAGATTCGGGAACGCATGTTGGCTAGGTTTCCGGAGATCAAAACCCCGGCCAAGAGCACGGTGCATGCGGTGCTAGAGCGTAACTCGCTGGTGAAACACAAGAGGGCCAATGCACGGCCTAGAGCGCAGGGGACGGTGCTCATGGGGGGCCAGGAGCCCAACGACTTGTGGTGCACGGACTTTAAGGGCGAGTTCATGATGGCTGACAGAAGTTATTGCTACCCCTTAACGGTGACGGACTATCACTCCAGGTTCTTGCTGTGCTGTGAGGGACTACAAAGCACGCGGGAGCTGACGGCTCTGAGCGTATACGAGCATTTGTTCAGAGAATACGGCTTACCCAAGCGCATCCGCTCAGACAACGGCGTGCCCTTTGCCAGCTCGCACGCGCTACACGGGCTGAGCAAGTTGGCGGTGTGGTGGTTGCGTTTGGGCATTGAGATTGAGCGCATCAAGCCCGGTAATCCACAGCAAAACGGACGTCATGAGCGCATGCACCGCGTGCTCAAGCAAGAGACGACAAGGCCCCCAGCGATCAACATGCTGCAGCAGCAAGACAAGTTTGAGCACTTCATGCGGGTGTACAACTACGAGCGTCCGCACGAGGGCATTGAGATGAAGATTCCGGGAGATCTTTACCGACCCTCAAGCCGCCAATACACGGGACTGTCGTAGGTTCAAATAGTGTTGTTTTGACTTTCCAATAAACTAGGAAAAATAAATTTATTCATAATGATTAGAAATTTGGAAGCACGGGCCAGCGTCGAACCAACCTACTTCTAAATAAATGGTATCTCTCAAGGGGGCAGGTCAGTAACACCTTACACATATTGAAATCAGATTGAGGTCCCTTACTCCTTTGACAATTACTTATCTACTAACCTCTAAGGGCTAATACTTCAAATTTTAATCAAAAGTAAATCAAAATTAATTTCACCTTCAACAGATACTCCATGAAAGTGTGAAGGTTTATGTATGTTAGTTACATTAACAATCCAAGAGTGCCCGCCATCCATAATAATCATATCCTTATTTATTATAAATAAGTGATTTATTAAAGGCTTGCTCTCGACGCCAGCATGGTCAACAATAACCCAATTTTTTTGACTATTAATGCGTAATTGATATTTGCCGATTATTATAGAACTTGCTTTAACACCTCTTATAAAAACTTTATAAGGTATATTATCTGATTTATTTTTCCAATATTCATAAATCGTCGATCCATATGGGCTGAAGTCATAACTACGGCAATACTCCCAATCTAATTTTTCAATATTGCACTTGGAGTCTTGCGCACCAGCACAAAAAGATGTAAATAAGATCAGGAGTAATAATTTAATTTTTATTCTTTGGAAATTAATGCTCAATATATTTTTGCCTATCATCATTAGCTGGACTGATATGATTTATAACTTTACTGCCGGGCATATATTCTGCATTACCTACAGGATTTCTTGAAAAAGGTAAAACAATATTTGCCCAGTCGTTATGATCTTTGAGAATAGTTTTAACACCATCACCGTTCAAGTCCTTAGAAATTGGGACTGCAGTCAATGTCCCACTTAAGTCCCAGTCAGCATAAGCACCTGCGTTACTACCTCTACCAATGTTTGCAGACTCGATAAGGGCATTTTCGTCTAAATCCGCACCTGTTCCATCTGAAAAATCCAAAATGAATTGTGATTTATCACCGCAGACAGAGGCAACCAAACTGCAAGAAGCTGGTGTTTTATCACCTTGAGAGTTTCTCCATCTTAGATATGCCGTACTTGAACTTGGATCTGGATCCAAACCATTTATATATAAATAATTCATTCTGCTGAAGTAGTTAGGTTTGTAATTTAAATCCTCATTGCCGCCATGTCTAAGTCCTAGATTATGCCCAAGCTCGTGCATTATAGTTCCAGCTCTTTGATTGATTAATCTATTTCTATCTGAAGTACTTGGATTCGAGCTAAAAATATTTCCGTAAGAAATAATTATGTCGTTTCCATTAAGTTCAGCCGATCCAGCAGCACCACCAACCGAACCATCTACATTCTGTGTATTTGCCATCAATAAATAATGGAAGATAGACCTTCTTCTCAAATCCATAAACTCATCTTTATAATCATATATAGTTCTTCTATCACTAACATTGGAAGTACAAAAAGTTGGATCAAATTTAATGCACTTTTCAAAAGGAACAATATTTTTATCTTGACCTAAATTAAAACTATTTACAGAAAAAGAAGGGGAAAATATAGTGCCAGCGTCGAAAACCACATTTATATTTCTTTTTGCAAATGCACTTACTACCATTTGCAACGACTCAGTTGTAGGAATAATCCCTAAATCTATACTATCCATGGTATCAATTTCTATAAATATATCTCTTCTGCCAGTTCTAGCTCCCATTGCAAACAAATCAATCCCTGCAAATGATCCACCTAATACCTCTGCCGAATCTGGAATTCCATCACGGTCATCGTCTTTTGCACCCACAGGGACATCGTTTCTTCCTGCAGGCGTAACCCATTCAACTTGAAGCCAATCTGCGGAACTAAATGTATTTGTATTAGCTGTTTTGGGATAAGGACGAACTATGGATTTCCCATAATCACTTTGACTGTATGGTAATGCAGGTATGTTTACACCATTCCATTTTCCAGTTGTAGTTGGTGTTTGGGTCGAAGTTCCAAAAATAACAAAATCAATTGTCGTTCCAGCGCTCAGTAATTCAATGAATCCACTACTACTCCAATATGGAACATTATTTCCATTTCTAATTCGTGCATTTTGTGTACCTCTTTGAATTAGATTTTTAGTATTTCCCGATACGATCAAATATCCATCTGCAGGAATTGATAAGTTTGGTAGGCTGAAAGCCTCTGAGGCAAATGGAGTTCCATTTGTAGCATCAGTGCTTCTAGACCTGATTGAGTAAGAACTTAAATTGATGAAACCACTTGTAGGGTTATAAATTTCAAACCAACAATCAGTGTTGGAAAAGTAGCAAGTTGAGACTTCTGAAATCACTAAATTTGTTAATGTTGAAGGCTGAACGTTAACCGCTGTTGCTGCACTTGTAGCAGAACCCGCAGAGTTAGTTACTTGCACCGAATATTGTTTCAAATTATCTCCAAGTGTCACCGGAGTAGAGTAACTTGAAGAAGTTGCACCAGTAATAGCTTGGCCATTTTTGAACCATTGATAAGTGAACGGTGCCAATCCAGTAACTGATACGGTGAACGTTGCACTTTGACCAGCAACAACTGATTGCAGAGTTGGATTAGTTGAAACTATGGGTGCGCGAGATATGACTGTTAGTGTAGCCGTTGAGCTGATGGTAGTCCCACCTTTTCCAGAAACAGCTACTGTGATTGAAGCTGAGTTATCGGCAAGAGCCGCAGACTTCAATACAAAGGTACTGTTTGTTTCCCCGACTACATCAACACCGTTCTTTTTCCACTGATACGTAATTGGATTTGCGTCGGTAGCAATTACTGTAAATGTAGCGTTTTGAGATTCGTACACACTCACTGAAGCTGGCTGAGTAGATATAACTGGTGCTGGTATTGAAGGGCTTCCGCCGCCGCCGCCGCCGCATCCAACGAGTGCAAAAGCCATTAGGGCAGTTAAAAGCAACGAATTGAGGAATGATTTTTGGAACATAGAGGCGCTCTTTAACTTTTACAATTAAACAAAATTTACCACTAGTGTCCCAACGTTTGCCTACTGACCATACATAACCCAATGATTTATTTGAATAAATCTGATTTTCCCTTTGTCCACGATTTGAATCGTTTTCTGGACTTGGGGCATGCTTTGCAGATCTTATCTGCTGGGGACAAGCATGCACTCGGGTCAACTCGTCTTTGCG
>CANKOT010000015.1 GCA_947484245.1 Comamonadaceae bacterium | reverse complement strand
TTCAATCTCAGCGCCTTGAATCGCTTTGCGGCTCCAACATTCGCAAAGTGTTTCCCTCTGTTGATTTTTCTAATTGATCAAGGAGAAAAAAATCATGGCAACTGCAAAAAAAGCGGCACCCAAAAAAGCCGCAGCTAAAAAATCGGCTCCTAAAAAAGCCGTTGTGAGAAAAGCGCCTGCTAAAAAAGCAGCCCCAAAGAAAGCCGCTCCTAAAAAAGCAGCTCCTAAAAAGGCCGTAGCAAAGAAGGCAGCCCCAAAGAAAGCCGCTCCAAAAAAAGCAGCTCCAAAAAGAGCCGCCGCTAAGAAAGCAGCTCCTAAAAAAGCCGCCGCTAAAAAAGTAGCTCCTAGAAAAGCCGCTAAGAAAGCTGCGAAAAAAGCTGCTAAGAAAGCAGCGAAAGCGCCCGCTGCCCCTGCTGCCGCTGCGCATACGACACTGAACCCTCAAGCTGCATGGCCGTTTCCTTCGGCCGCGAAGCCTTGATTCAACGTTAAAGCGCTGAGCGAAAGCAAAGCAAAGCCCGATGCTGAAAAGCGTCGGGCTTTTTTCATGGACGAAGCTTAGGGATAAAAAGTGAGCAAGCGATAACCGAGAAATGGCGGGTCGCTCACTTTCAAGCTGAGAACCCAATCAAGCGCTATCGTTTCGCCAGGGCTTAAGGTTGCGGGTGCGCCCAAAGTTGCAGGGTCAAACACCCGACGCATCAAAGCTTGATCTTGAAAATCTGTCAAAGTAAGTTCAACCCAGGGGGTTGCCACAGAAATTTTCTTTGAATTTCTCAAACTCATTTGAAGCCGCCAGTGCGGTTGAGAAGTTTGAGGGTCACCCATCAGGGCTCTGCTGTCTTCCATCACCCATTCAACGGAGGCATGATCAATCAACACCGCATCATTCATCTGAAGCGGCAAGATTTGGCAGCCCACAAAGTCACACATCACAGTCAGCGCTGGCTTCAGACGAGGCTCAAAGGTGACCATGGCATCTTTGTAAAAAAGGATTGCCTGAAACAACAAGCCCATCAGTGCAAACACTGCCCAGGCCAACAAACCTTGAAGGGCCATGGTGCTTTAAGGTGTGATGGTTCTCTCGGCGGCCATCAAGATCCAGCCGTCTTCGCGATCGACCACCTTCAAAGTAAGAAAAGGTGCGTAGGCCTGGATTAATTCTTCTTCTTGACGCGCCAAGATGCCCGCCAAAACCAAATGACCATTGGCGCTCACATGGCTGCTAAGCAAAGGGGCCAGAACCTTCAAAGGGGTTGCGAGAATATTGGCGAGCACCGTTTGATAAGTGCCCCGGGCCAACTCAGGAAGGCCCGCGTTCAAGCTCACGTGATTGGCTTTTGCATTGAGCTCGGTAGAAGTGACGGCTGACGCATCGATGTCAACGGCGTCAATTTCTTGGGCACCGAATTTGGCAGCGCCAATGGCTAAGATACCTGAACCACAACCATAGTCGAGAACGCGCTGACCCTTGACACTGTGCGTGGCAATCCAGCGCAAACACATGCGCGTGGTGGGGTGGGTTCCCGTGCCAAACGCCAATCCTGGATCGAGTCGAATGATCTCGCGAGCCTGGGAGGGGGGCTCGTGCCAAGTGGGCACAATCCAAAACTCAGGGGTAATTTCGACAGGGGCAAACTGCGACTGTGTGAGGCGTACCCAATCTTGATCGGGGACGGCTGCGATTGAGAGAACCTGGCAACCCTCGAAGAAATCTTGTGCCGCCAACAAAACAGCGGCTTCTTTGGCAGCATTTTCTTGGGAAAAAAGAGCAACAACTTTGGACCTGTTCCAACCGTCTTTGGGCGGCGGCATGCCTGGCTCACCAAACAAGGCCTGTTCGAGATCAGTTTGTGCGTCTGCATCTTCCACCGAAACACTCAAGGCATCCAGCGCCTCAAGCGCATCGCTCAAAACTTCAACGCGTACCTCTGGGCACATCAAGTTCAATTCAAACATTGATTAGTTTTTGCGTTGACGCAACCACTCTTCGAGGTAATGAATGTTGGTGCCGCCGGCCACAAATTTGGAGTCACGCAAAACTTCGCGATGAAGCGGAATGTTGGTGCTGATGCCTTCCAGCACCGTTTCTGACAGCGCAGTTTGCATGCGCGCAATGGCTTGCGAACGCGTATCGCCGTGGGCAATGATTTTGCCAATCATGGAGTCGTAATTGGGGGGCACAAAGTAATTGTTGTAGATGTGCGAGTCAACCCGAATACCGGGGCCCCCAGGTGCATGCCAAGTTGTGATGCGGCCTGGCGAAGGTGTGAACTTGAATGGATCTTCCGCATTGACACGACACTCAATGGCGTGGCCACGAATTTCAATTTGGCGCTGCGTAAAAGGAAGCTTTTCACCGGCCGCCACCATGATTTGTGTTTTCACAATGTCGATGCCCGTCACCCACTCCGTCACGGGGTGTTCCACTTGCACGCGTGTGTTCATTTCGATGAAATAGAACTCACCGTTTTCGTAAAGGAACTCGAAAGTTCCAGCGCCTCGGTAGCCAATCTTCTTACACGCTGCCACACAACGCTCGCCGATTTTATCGATCAGCTTGCGGGGAATGCCAGGCGCGGGTGCTTCTTCAATGACTTTTTGGTGGCGGCGTTGCATGGAGCAATCACGTTCACCCAAATAAACAGCATTTCTGTGCTTGTCGGCCAAGATTTGAATTTCAATGTGCCGTGGATTTTGTAAGTATTTTTCCATGTAGACCGCAGGATTGCCAAAGGCCGCACCTGCTTCTGCCTTGGTCATTTGCACCGCATTGATCAGCGCTGCTTCGGTGTGGACCACACGCATGCCACGGCCACCCCCACCCCCAGCGGCTTTAATGATGACGGGATAGCCAATGCTTTTGGCAATGCGACGCACGACCACGGCATCGTCGGGCAATTCGCCTTCAGATCCTGGCACGCAAGGCACGCCTGCTTTGATCATGGCTTGCTTGGCCGACACCTTGTCGCCCATGATGCGAATGGATTCTGGTGTTGGCCCAATGAATTGGAAACCGCTTTTTTCGACCCGTTCGGCAAAGTCTGCGTTTTCACTTAAGAATCCGTAGCCAGGGTGAATGGCTTCGGCGTCCGTGACCTCTGCTGCCGAAATAATGGCCGGCATATTGAGATAGCTTAAGTTTGAGGCGGCGGGTCCAATGCAAACAGCTTCTTCAGCCAATTTGACGTATTTAGCCTCTTTATCGGCTTCGGAATAAACCATGACCGCTTTGATACCGAGTTCACGGCATGCACGCTGAATTCGCAGTGCAATTTCGCCGCGATTCGCAACCAGAATTTTCTTGAACATAAGAAGCCCGGTTGATTATTCGATGGTGTACAGGGCTTGGCCGTATTCAACAGCTTGACCGTTTTCACACAGCACTTGTTTCACAGTGCCGGCTTTGTCGGATTCAATTTCGTTCAAAATTTTCATCGCCTCAATGATGCAAAGGGTTTGGCCTTCTTTCACGGTGTCGCCCACCTGAACAAATGGTGCGGCACCTGGGCTGGAGGAGCGGTAGAAAGTGCCCACCATGGGAGACTTGACTGTGTGGCCAGCGGCCAAGGCCTCGGCTGCTACAGCCGCAGCGGTGACAGCGGCGGCATCGGCAATTTCGGTTGCCGTGGGGGCAAGGGCGGGTGCAGCAACAAGCGGTGCTGACGCAGGAACCATCACCTGCTGGGTTGACATGGGCATGCCAGAAATACTTGCACCTTTGACAATTCGAACCTTGCCTTCAGCCTCTGTGATTTCTAGTTCAGTGACATTCGAGTCAGAAACCAAGTCAATCAAGGTTTTAAGTTTGCGCAAATCCATGTTACCCCCTGTGTTTGCCTGCGGAAAGGCTGAATTTACACTAAAAACACATCTAAATAGCTACAAATGCTATCAATTCTCATATTTAGAAATGCTTTTAAGGGGCCAATGAGGCTGCGCGGGACTTTAAATCACTCGTTTCAGCCAAGCATCAAGATCTTTTTGATCTAATTTGCCTGCTTTTTTCGCTAAAAGCATGCCTTTTGCATCAAAAATGACGCTAAAGGGCAAAACACTTTGAGCATTGCCAAGTGTTTTACCCAACTCAGTGCCATTGAATCCAGCCAGGCCAACGGAAAAGCTCAATGGTTTCTGCCCCAAATAGCGTCTGACCATGCTGGGCTGATCAACTGCCAAACCGACAACTTGAAGAGATTTAGATTTATTTTCTTGAAAGAAGGCGTCAATTAGCGGCAGTTCTTCAATACATGGCGGACACCAAGTGGCCCAAAAGTTAACCAACAAAGGCTTGCCACGCAACTCACGCATCGACAAGGTGCCGCCTTCGGGTTTTTCAAATTCTTGCGCCCAAAAATTGACCACGGCTTCGTCCATCACCCCATGCGGTTGGAATTTTTGCCACGCCGCCACGGCGCCCGTCAGTCCAGCTGCCACGCCAAGACCGGCCATTACCCACTGACGCCGACCCATCAATGGGGCCGAAGCGTCAAGGCGGTCGTTGCCATGAGGCTGAGTCACTTCCGCAACTGATGCTTTATTTTCATTAACTTCGTTCTTCATGCCGATATCATGCCTCAATTAATCGTCTAAGCGCATTCACGTCACCTCTGGGTGAGCGGCCTTGTGCGTCCGCTTTCAATGCACCGCGAATCCCATCAAAATCATTGATCAGCAAGTGCACGCCAATTTCCTCACCGAGTTCTTCGCAATGGCTGTGCACACTCAAGGCCTCTACGAGCTCACCTTGAAGCCCACTGACCGAGCGAGCTTCAAAATCAACCCCTTTGTTGATCAGCTCAATTTCTGCCGCTTTGGTGTCATCGCAAAACAACTGCAAGTAAATGTCAGACAAGCGCGTTGCCGTTCCGTGCCACACAGCGCCTCCCAGATAAGGTCGGAATTCTGCTAAGCGGGTCATCCACACCAATGCATGCCTTCGTAAAGCCAGCAATTCTTTTGGCTGAGTTTCAGCACAAAAAATTTCAAGGTATGCCCGAACCTGGGCTTCAACTTGATCGTTATGGGGCAATGAGGTTCGAGGCGGGAGGCCCAAGACTTTCAAGGCGCGCTTTTTGGCAGGGCCATATTCCAAGCCCTCCTCGACGACCCATTGGGCGGCCGAAGCTGCAATTTCATCTGTCAAATCTGTCATCTCTCCATTGTGCACCGCCTAAAATGCCCTTATGCATATTCATATTTTGGGCATCTGCGGAACCTTCATGGGCGGCTTGGCCGCATTGGCCAGAGAAGCCGGTCACCGGGTCACGGGTTGTGATGCGGGCGTTTATCCCCCCATGAGCCACCAACTGGCCGCTTTGGGCATTGAGTTGATTGAGGGTTTTGGCGTTGACCAAATGAAGCTTAAACCCGATTTGTACGTCATTGGCAATGTCGTCAGCCGAAGCCGACTTGCCACAGGTGAGCCCAAATTTCCCCTGATGGAAGCAATTTTGGAGTCAGGCGCGCCCTACACCAGTGGGCCTCAGTGGTTGTCCGAACATGTCCTCCAAGGGCGCCACGTGATGGCAGTGGCGGGCACCCATGGCAAAACCTCCACCACCTCGATGCTCACTTGGATCTTAGAAGTTGCCGGTCTCAAACCAGGCTTCTTGGTCGGCGGCGTGCCGCTGAACTTTGATGTCTCCGCCCGACTGGGCGAAGTGGCACCCGGCCATTCGCGCAATTACTTTGTCATTGAAGCCGACGAATACGACACGGCATTTTTTGACAAGCGCAGCAAATTTGTACATTACCGTCCACGCACGGCGCTGCTGAACAATCTGGAGTTTGATCACGCCGATATTTTTGAGGACCTCGAGGCCATCGAAAAACAATTTCACCATTTGGTTAGAACGGTGCCTGGCCAAGGGCGATTGGTGATCAATGGCTTGGAAGAGAGTTTGGCGCGTGTGGTGTCGCAAGGTTGTTGGAGCGAGGTCAGAAGCTTTGGCGCAGCCGTGAGTGACTTCACAGCCCACGGCGAGCCCAGTGATTTTGATGTCATGCTGCAAGGCCGCAAAGTGGCGCACGTCAATTGGTCTTTGGGGGGCGTTCACAATCAACTGAATGCTTTGGCGGCCATGGCAGCGGCCGAGCATGTGGGTGTGTTACCCGAAATTGCAGCGCAAGCCTTGTCGAATTTCCAAAACGTGAAGCGCCGCATGGAAGTTCGCGGCACGGTGGACGGCGTCACGGTGTACGACGATTTCGCACATCATCCCACCGCCATTCGGACCACGCTGGACGGACTCAGAAGGCAAGTTGGTGCTTCGCAGCGGATTTTGGCCATCTTTGAGCCTCGCAGCAACACCATGAAACTGGGCACCATGAAGTCTCAACTGCCTTGGAGCCTTGCGCAGGCCGACCTGTCTTTTTGCCACAGCGGCGGCCTAGATTGGGACGCCAACGCCACCTTGGCTGAAATGGGCAAGAAAGCGCATGTGGCTGCGAGCATCGATGAGTTGGTCAATGAAGTCATGAAGCACGCGCAAGCTGGCGACCACTTGCTGTGCATGAGCAATGGGGGCTTTGGCGGGATTCACGACAAATTAATGAATGCCTTGAAGCAGAAAAAATAGTTTATTTTTTGCGCCTTGCTTCAACCGCCTTGGCCAAAATGTCCAATACTTTTTCGCTATCAGCCCAGCCAATGCATGCATCGGTAATGCTCTGCGCATATTTCAATGCAGTCACATCGTCTTTACCGGGTGTGAATTTTTGAGCGCCAGACTCAATGTGGCTTTCCACCATCACACCAAATATTTGACGTGAGCCTTTACTGACTTGTGCCGCAATGTCTTGCGTCACATTCACCTGCCGTTCATGCTGTTTGCTGCTGTTGGCATGGCTGCAATCGACCATCAATGTCGGTGGCAATTTGGCGGCTTCCAGGTCTTTGCATGCTGCATTCACGCTGGCTTCGTCGTAATTGGGCGCTTTGCCACCCCGCAAAATGACGTGGCAATCGGGGTTGCCTTGAGTTTGCACAACGGCCACTTGGCCGTTCTTGTGCACAGACAAAAAGTGGTGCCCACGTGCTGCAGCTTGTATCGCATCCGTGGCAATTTTGATGTTGCCATCGGTACCATTTTTAAAACCAATGGGTGCTGACAGGCCGGACGCCAATTCACGGTGAACTTGGCTTTCAGTGGTTCGTGCGCCAATGGCCCCCCAGCTGATCAGGTCACCAATGTATTGGGGTGAAATCACATCCAAAAATTCACTGCCAGCCGGTAGCCCTTGGCGGTTAATTTCAATCAGCAATTGGCGGGCGATGCGCAAGCCTTCATCAATTCTGTAACTTTCATCAAGGTAAGGGTCGTTGATCAAGCCTTTCCAACCCACCGTGGTTCGCGGTTTTTCGAAGTAGACACGCATCACAATTTCCAAGCTGCCTTGGTACTTGTCGCGCAAGGGCTTTAAGCGTCTCGCGTATTCCAGTGCAGCAGCAGGGTCGTGAATCGAGCAAGGGCCAATGACCACCAATAAGCGATCGTCCTTGCCCGCGATGATGTTGTGAATTTTGCGGCGGGTCTGCGAAATCAAAGTTTCCACAGCCGTTCCCGTGATGGGGAAAAAGCGCATTAAATGTTCGGGTGGTGGAAGCACGGTGATGTCCTTGATGCGTTCGTCGTCGGTCTGCCCCATGCGGTCCAAGGGGTTGACATAACGAGGCTCCGAACTGGCTTTGGCTTTGGTGTTCATCGTGTACTCCTGTCTGAAAAATAAAAAGTTGGCATCAAAAAAAAACCGCCGGGGGTTGAGTCCGGCGGTTGGTAGAGGGGTTCAGTGACTTATGCGCTGGCCTCTCGTCCGCCTGGGACTGAGAATGCAAAATAAAAGCCAAATGAGCTGTAGCGCTGGTTCATGGAGAAAGAATGTAGCACAAGTTTTGCTGAGTTTTCTGAAAACAGATCAACAAACCCAGAGTTTAAGCCGTGCCGCCCACGGTGAGGCCCTCAATGCGCAAGGTGGGCTGACCCACACCCACAGGCACACTTTGCCCTTCTTTGCCGCAAACTCCCACACCAGAATCAAGGCGCATGTCATTGCCAATCATGCTGACTTGTTTCAGACATTCTGGCCCACTGCCGACCAAAGTTGCCCCTTTCACAGGGTATTGAATCTTGCCGTTTTCTACCCAGTAAGCTTCGCTGGCAGAGAAAACAAACTTGCCACTGGTAATGTCCACTTGCCCACCACCGAAGTTGGTGGCGTACAAACCTTTCTTGATGCTGGCGACAATCTCTTCGGGTGATTGATCGCCACCCAGCATGTAAGTGTTGGTCATGCGCGGCATTGGAATGTGCGCATAGCTTTCACGGCGACCATTGCCCGTGGGCTTCACGCCCATCAGCCTTGCGTTCATGGCGTCTTGGATGTAGCCTTTCAAAATGCCGTCTTCGATGAGCACATTGCGTTGGCTGGGGCAACCTTCATCGTCCACATTCAAAGAACCACGTCGATCAGAAATGGTGCCATCGTCCAACACGGTCACGCCCTTTGCTGCGACGCGCTTGCCAATCATGCCGCTAAACGCGCTTGAGCCTTTGCGGTTGAAATCGCCTTCCAAGCCATGGCCAATGGCTTCATGCAACAGCACGCCCGGCCAGCCTGGCCCAAGCACCACGGTCATGACACCGGCAGGGGCTGGGCGCGCATCCAAATTGGTCAAAGCCGCATGCACAGCGTCGTTCACATAAGTGTTGACCATGGCATCGTCAAAATAGGCCAAACCAAATCGACCGCCACCACCACCGCTGCCGACCTCACGGCGGCCATTTTGTTCAGCGATGACGGTGACAGAGAGGCGCACCAGGGGACGCACATCGGCAGCCAAAGTGCCATCAGCTCGCGCCACCATGACCACGTCATACTCACTGGCCAAGCCCGCCATGACTTGCACCACGCGCGGGTCTTTGGCACGGGCCAACTGCTCGACCTTTCCCAGCAATTTCACTTTATCGGTGCTGTTCAAAGTCCCCATGGGATCAAGCGAGGGGTACAAAGATCGCATGCCAGCGACCTTGCGCGCAGGCACTTTGGCTTTGCGATTTTGACTGGCTTGTGCAATGGCTCTGACGGTAACGGCCGCATCCATCAGCGATGCTTCAGAAATATCGTCTGAATAAGCAAAAGCCGTTTTTTCGCCAGCCACAGCGCGCACACCAACGCCTTGGTCAATGCTGAAACTGCCCGTTTTCACAATGCCCTCTTCCAGACTCCAGCCCTCTGAGCGGGTGTATTGGAAATACAAATCGGCATCGTCCACTTTGTGCGCTTTGATGGCGCTCAAAGCTTTGGCCAAATGCGTTTCGTCCAAACCAAAAGGTTCGAGCAGCAAAGATCTGGCCGTGGCCAGGCGTTCAATGGTGGGTTCGCGTGAAATCATGTGTGCATTGTAGGCAAGCTCTGAAGGCCCTGCACACAGAGGGACGGGAAAAACACAAGCCGCGCCTTGAACATGGCTTGGTCAGGTCTGGACCAAGCGTTTGGCTTTGGCAATGGACATCAAAATACCCAAGCCAAGGCCCAAGGTCACCATGGCTGTACCTCCATAGCTGATAAAGGGCAAGGGCACGCCGACCACCGGCAAGATGCCGCTGACCATGCCCATGTTAACGAAGGCATAGGTAAAGAAAATCATGCTCACGCTGCCCGCCAGCAATCGGGTGAAAAGCGTCGGGGCCTCACGGGCAATGACCAAGCCCCTGAAGACCAAAAAGAAAAAGCCGGTAATGAGCAAAAGCGTGCCGACCAAACCAAACTCTTCCGAGAACGCAGCAAAAATAAAGTCTGTGGTTCTCTCTGGGATGAACTCCAGATGCGTTTGCGTTCCTTGCATGAATCCCTTACCCCAAAACCCTCCCGAGCCGATGGCAATCATGCCCTGGATGATGTGGAAACCTTTGCCCAAGGGATCACGGGCGGGGTCAAGAAGCGTGCAAACCCTTTGGCGTTGGTACTCGTGAAGGACTTTCCAATCAACCCCTTGCGCGCACAATTCAGATTCGAAAACCACCAACAAAACGATGCCAACCACGCCCAGAAAGACAGGCGGCAAAATGAGACGCCAGCTAAGTCCCGCAAAAAACAAAACGGCAATGCCTGTACTTAAAACCAACAATGCGGTGCCCAGATCGGGTTGACGCATGATCAAACCCACAGGCACCAAAAGCAAAAGGCCCGCCACCAAAAAATCGAGGGGTCGAAGTTGACCCTCTCGCTTTTGGAACCACCACGCCAACATCAAGGGCATGGCAATTTTTAAAATTTCACTGGGTTGAATCACCACCCCGACATTGAGCCAGCGCTTGGCACCCTTTTTGGTGATGCCAAAAATGGCCACCGCAATCAAAAGCATGACGCCCACCGTGTAAATGGGCACAGCCAGCGTCATCAATCTTTGGGGAGGAATTTGGGCCATGCCAAACATGATGACAGCGGCAATGAGCATGTTTCGGCCATGATCGACAAAGCGGGTGCCATGATCGAATCCAGAGGAATACATGATCAGCATTCCGGCGCAGGCCAGTACAAAGACCGCAAACGCCAAAGGGCCATCAAATCCTTCAAATAAATAAAGGATTCGAGACAACAAGCTGGGCTTTTCGATCACACGTCGCATGGTCTGATTATCCTTCGCTTCCCCGCCAAAGTCAGGAATTTTAGATTTACCCAACCCCACCTCCTCAGGGGGGCTCCTCATGGGACAATCTAGCCCATGTTTTTATTGTTTGAAGAAGCTGGCAAATTTTTAGCCGGACGCATCCTGTCAGAGGCAGAGGCCTCTGTGCAGGTGGAGTTGGACAGCGGCAAAAGAGTCAAGGTCAAAGGTGCCAACGTACTTTTGAAATTTGACAAGCCTGCCCCTGCGCAATTGCTGGCCGAAGCCGCCATCATGAGCCAAAGTATTGAGCTTGATTTGGCCTGGGAGTTTGCGCCTGAAACCGAATTTGGTTTTGCCGACATCGCTCGCGAGTATTTCAGTGCCGATGCAAGCCTTGCACACCAAGTGGGCGCACTCATTCGTCTTTACGAAGCCCCTCATTATTTCCGCCGTGCAGGCAAAGGTCGGTTCAAAAAAGCCGCCTCAGAAACGGTTCAGTTGGCCTTGGCAGGCATTGAAAAGAAAAAGCAAATCGTGGCGCAAATTGAACACTGGTCACATCAATTGATCGCAGGTGAATGCCCTGCACCCATCAAAGATCAGCTCTACAAAATTTTATTCAGGCCCGACAAAAATGCGCCGGAGTACAAAGCCGTGGTGGAGGCCAGCCGCAGTAGCCAAACCGCACCCCTCACGCTTTTACAAAATGCTGGAGCGATTGCCAGTGCCTACGATTTTCATTGGCAACGTTTCTTGTTTGACAACTTTCCAAAGGGCACCGGCTTTCCAAAATTAGAAGCCCCGCGCATTGTTGATGCGCTGCCAACGGCCACGGTACAGGCCTACTCGATTGACGATTCTCAAACCACGGAGATTGACGACGCCTTGTCTGTACAAGGACTTGGTTCGGGCACCGTGGTGGTCGGCATCCACATTGCCGCACCGGGTTTGGCCATTGAGCCCAACAGCGCCGTTGATCAATTGGGTCGTTCACGCTTGTCGACGGTTTACATGCCAGGCTACAAAATAACCATGCTGCCCGACGAAGTGGTTCAGCAATACACCTTGGCAGAAGGCCAAGCCTGTCCTGCGGTGTCGCTTTATGTCACCTTCGATGAAGCCACGCTCAGCATTCAACACAGTGAAACCAAATTAGAGCGCGTTCCTATTGCGGCCAATTTGCGCCATGATCAACTCGATGCGTGGGTCACTCAAGCTTGGCTCGAAGACAGCGCGCCTGCACCCCGCAGCGGTGAGCCTCAGTTGCCGATTTCACATGAAAGCCTGGCATTTTTCTGGCGCTTAGCGCAGCACCTCAAAGCGGGTCGTGAAGTGGTGCGCGGCAAACCTGAAACCTTCAACCGTCCCGACTACAACTTCCGCTTGCAACGCACCCAAAGTGATGCGCCCCCCACAGGTCATGAGACGGTGCAAATCAGTGTGCGTCAGCGCGGCGCGCCCCTAGATTTGATTGTGGCAGAGGCCATGATTTTGGCCAACAGCACCTGGGGGCAATGGCTGGCCAGCTTGGGGGTGCCAGCCATTTACCGCAGTCAAGCCAGCATGGCTCCCGGCGTCAAGGTGCGCATGGGCACCAAAGCGCTGCCGCATGCCGGCATTGGTGTCCCCGCTTATGCTTGGAGCACTTCGCCGCTGCGTCGCTACACCGATTTGGTGAACCAATGGCAAATCATTGCCTGCGCCAAACATGGTGCCACCGCAGCGCTGGCTGCGCCGTTCAAACCCAAAGATGCGCAAATGTTTGCCATCATCAGCGCCTTCGATGCAGCCTATACCGCTTACAACAGCTATCAATCGGGCATGGAACGTTTTTGGACGCTGCAGTATTTAAAACAAGAAAACATCACCGAAGTACTTGCGAATTTGGTCAAAGAAATGGCGGGTGGCAGTTGGTTGGTTCGTGCCGACAATTTGCCCTTGATGTTGACAGTCGTCGGCGCCTCTGGTTTGGCGCGAGGCGACAAAGTCAAGGTGCAATTGGGTGCAGTTGATGCGATGGCACTTGATGTCAACGGCACGGTGATAGAGAAATTGTCATCCTTAGACACCAGCAGCCCTCATCCAGAGGCCGGCGAGGATGGCTTGGAAGAGCTTGAAGATTCAGCCACAGGCCCAATTGCCATTGCCCTGAATGTCGACGAAACCCCCTCGGACGATTCTTCACCCCCTTAATGCACAAGCCTTTCACACCATTGACTTTCCAGCGCGACTCACATCGCCATTTGGTGTGGGCTTTGGGTATTTCGGTGTTCTTGCATGCTGTTTTCCTTTCGATGAAATGGGCCGCACCCCTTCCAATTGATCGGTTGTTTGAACATTCCAACCTCGAAGTGGTGTTGGTCAATTCGCGCAGCACCCAAGCGCCCGACAAACCTCAAGCATTGGCGCAAGTCAACTTGGCTGGCGGAGGACAAGGACAAGGCGCCCAACTTCAATCCAACCCCTTCAGCGCGCAATCGCAAGATCAAAGTGGCCTAGACCTGCAGCAGTTAGAGAAAAAAATGGAGGTCTTGAGAAATGAGCAGGCTCGCTTGATTCATCAACTGAAACAAGAAATTTTTCAAGCCAACAGCCAAAATCCTCAAGCTGCACACGAGCCAGCAAAAGCCGATGCTCTAACTGAACGACAAAAGCAAGTTTCGAGTCAACTGGCTCAGATTGAAAAACAGTCGCAGATTCTGCAAGGCGGACCCAAAAAACGTTTCATTGGCCCTGCGACTCAGGAAGTGAGCTTCGCACGGTATTACGACAAAATGCGCAGGACCATTGAAACCACAGGCACTGAAAATTTTCCGCAGGCCAACGGCGAAAAACTCTACGGCAGTCTCACCATGGCCATCACATTGAGTGCCCATGGCAAAATTATTCAAACTGAAATTGCACGAGGCTCAGGCAACGCTATTCTTGATCAGCGCGCATTGGCCATTGTTCAAGGTGCCTCGCCATTTGACCGTTTCACCTCCGAAATGAAGCGTCAAGCTGATCAACTTGTGGTCGTCACACGCTTTAGTTTTTCTCGAGATGAAACCTTGGAAACCCGCATGCTTGCGCCTCAGACTTTGAAGCCATGAAAAATTTCATCTTTGCACTCCAACAATGGCTCAAGCTTGTGCTTGTTGGCTTTGTGTTGCTGCAATTTTTTTTCATCGGTCGCGTTGGCTTGATGGCCTTTTCTGACCCAGCCTCTACCGCCTTTCAGCGCTCTCAAGCTTGGCAAATCATTTCCCAAAAAGGCCATCTGATCTGGCGACAAGATTGGCGCGGCGCAGATCAAATATCGAACACCTTGAAGCGTGCCGTCTTGGCTTCTGAGGACAGTGGCTTTACCCAACACAATGGCGTCTGGTGGGACGCTGTTGAAAAAGCGTGGCGAAAAAATGCCAGTGCTCAAGCCAAGCTTGAAGCACAAGCCGCTCAGAAAAAAAATGCCAAGGCAAAAGCGCCCAAAATTGTAGGCGGCTCAACGATTACGCAACAGCTGGCAAAAAACCTGTTACTCACGGGCGAGCGAACCCTGTTGAGAAAAGCGCAAGAATGGGTTATCACCCTGTCCCTCGAAACCTTTTTGTCAAAGAAACAAATTCTCACGCTTTATTTAAACCATGTGGAATGGGGCTTGGGCGTTTTTGGGGCAGAAGCTGCAGCGCAGCACTATTTTCAAAAACCTGCCGCAAAACTCACCGAATGGGAATCTGCACGGCTTGCGGTGATGTTGCCCCGACCTCGATTTTTTGAGAAATTACCTGAATCTGTCTATTTGAGTGACCGTGCTCAAACCATCATGGCGCGCATGAATGATGTTGCTTTACCCTGAACACCGAATGACAATCGCAGCATGAGAATTCTTGGCATTGACCCTGGCCTTCAAATCACTGGTTTTGGTGTGATTGACGTTGACGGCTCCAAACTCAACTACGTCGCCAGTGGTGTCATTCGAACCCACAAAGTTGAACAAGGTAACTTGCCCAATCGTCTGAAGGTGATTTACGACGGCATCCTTGAAATCAATCAGCGTTACCAGCCCCAAGTCGCGTCGGTCGAAATTGTCTTCGTCAATGTCAACCCGCAGGCCACTTTGCTGTTAGGCCAAGCACGTGGATGTTGCCTAACCGCTCTGGTTTCATGCAATTTGCCAGTGGCTGAATACACCGCATTGCAAATGAAGAAGGCCATTACGGGTCATGGCCGTGCGGCCAAATCTCAAATTCAAGAAATGGTGAAACGCATGTTGAAGCTTCCGTCAGTGCCTGGCCCCGATGCAGCTGATGCATTGGGCTTGGCCATCACACATGCGCACGCCAGTCCTTCCTTGAACAAACTGGCTGCCTTGGATGTTCTTCATCGAAAAACCCACGGCATGTTCAAAGACGGCCGCAGTCATTGATAACGCCTTAGTGGCTGCTGGGCTGGGTACTGATCATTCGATCGCGTTGCGCCAGCGAATCTTTCAAAGAGGGCGCTGCTTGATCCGACATTCATTACCAAGCACGCAAGGGAAGCGCGAAACCTTCGGGTGCTTTTTTCACATCATCGAAGCTGACAATCTCATAGGCATCAGGTTGCTCGAGCAGGGCCCGCAGCAATAAATTGTTCATGGCATGTCCGGAACGAAAGGCTGTGTAACTGGCAATGAGTGGCTTGCCAATCAGATACAGATCGCCCATCGCATCCAAGATCTTGTGCTTCACAAATTCATCGTCATACCGAAGACCATCGCTGTTGAGAACTTTGTAGTCGTCCATCACAATGGCGTTGTCTAAACCGCCGCCCAAGGCCAAGCCGTTAGATCGCAACATTTCGACATCTTTTGTAAAACCAAAGGTGCGTGCTCGAGCGATGTCGCGTGCGTACACGTCTTGACCCATGTCGAAGACCACTTGCTGCCCGGTGGAGTCGACCGCAGGGTGATGGAAATCAATCTCAAAACTCAGACGGTAGCCGTTGTAAGGCTCCAACTTGGCCCATTTGATGTTTTCGCCCTGCCCGTCTTTCACTTCGACTGTTTTTAAAACGCGAATGAATTTCTTGGGGACCTTTTGCAATTCAATGCCTGCGCTTTGCAGCAAGAAGACAAAGGAAGAGGCAGAGCCATCCAAGATGGGCACCTCTTCTGCCGTGATCTCAATGATCAAGTTATCGATGCCTAAGCCTGCACAAGCCGACATCAAGTGTTCAACCGTATGAACTTTGGCTTGACCGCTGGAAATGGTGGAAGCCAAACGCGTGTCGGTCACGCTTTGTGCAGAGATATGAATGTCGACAGGCTCAACCAAATCGACACGGCGAAACACAATGCCTGTATCAGGCGCTGCAGGTTTGAGGGTTAGCTCAACCCGCTGGCCGCTGTGCAAACCCACACCCACTGCTTGGGTGAGGGTTTTGATGGTTCTTTGAGCAAGCATAGGTTGATTTTAAATTCTCAGACCCAAGCTTGCTTGAAGAAGGTTGTTAGACCCACTGCGATTGAAAATCAGTCTGCTTGCTTGCGCAAAAAAGCTGGAATTTCAATGTCGTCCATGCCCGCGGAAGCCATGCCGTCGACTTTGGCGGCAGCTTGTGTGCGGTTGGTCCGCCACACGCTGGGCGTGTTCAAACGGCCGTAGTCACCACCCAAAGTGGGGGATTGACCGCCCAAGTTGGAAGACACAGCGTCGCCTGTGTCCTCGGTGAACGGCACATTGTCAGTGCCTGTGCGCAGCACTTGCAAAGGCGGTGCAGTGCGTCGTGCGCCTTGGCTTGACAAGCCGGTGGCCACGACAGTAACGCGAATTTCATCACCCAAGCTTTCGTCATAAGCCGTACCGTAAATGACGTGCGCACTTTCAGAGGCATAAGCGCGGATGGTGTTCATGGCTTGCTTGGATTCACTCAATTTAAGGGAGCCTTTGGCCGCACTGATCAACACCAACACACCTTTAGCGCCTGAAAGATCTATGCCCTCAAGCAATGGGCAAGCGACAGCTTGCTCAGACGCAATGCGCGCACGGTCAGGACCGCTGGCAGAGGCCGTGCCCATCATGGCTTTGCCGGGTTCGCCCATGACGGTACGGACGTCTTCAAAGTCGACGTTGACGTGACCAGGCACATTGATGATCTCGGCGATGCCACCGACCGCATTTTTGAGCACGTCATTGGCGTGCGCAAACGCCTCGTCCTGGGTCATGTCTTCGCCCCCTGGCAATTCCATGAGCTTTTCATTGAGCACCACGATCAACGAATCGACGTTGGCTTCTAACTCGGCCAAACCAGATTCGGCGCTCTGCATGCGGCGGCCGCCTTCAAAGTCAAAAGGCTTGGTCACCACTCCCACGGTGAGAATGCCCATTTCTTTGGCGACGCGGGCAATGACCGGCGCAGCACCGGTGCCTGTGCCGCCACCCATCCCGGCTGTGATGAACAACATGTGCGCGCCTTCGATCGCTGCGCGAATGTCTTCGATGGCTTCCTCAGCGGCATCACGACCTTTTTCTGGTTTACTGCCTGCGCCTAAACCGGTGTGACCCAACTGAATAAAGCGGTGGGCTGCGCTGCGTGCCAATGCTTGCGCATCGGTATTGGCGCAGATGAATTCAACGCCTTGAACGTTGCGCTCGATCATGTGTTCGACGGCGTTACCGCCGCCGCCACCCACGCCGATCACTTTAATTTGCGTTCCTTGATTGAACTCTTCGACTTGGATCATTTCAATGCTCATGGTGCTCTCCTAAAACTTTTGCAGTTGCCTAAATATTGATTTTTGAAAATTTTTTTTATGGGATTCGGGGTTTCAACATCGCTGATGTGGACTCCCCCTTGCCAAGTAACGTTTGCGCCAGTCCATTAGAAGTTCCCCACAATAAAGTCTTTCAAACGAGTGAAAGCGTTGTTCATGGAACCCTTCTTCTGAGAAACTTTGAAACCTCTTAACCGAGCCAATCGGGCTTCTTCCATCAAGCCCATGACAGTGGCCACACGGGGCTGACTCACCATGTCAGACAATGCACCGCTGTATTTGGGAACGCCGCGGCGAACAGGCTTCAAGAAAATATCTTCACCCAACTCCACCATGCCAGGCATGACGGCGCTGCCGCCTGTGAGCACAATGCCAGAAGACAAAACTTCTTCGTACCCTGATTCACGAATGACCTGCTGCACCAGTGAAAAGATTTCCTCCACACGCGGCTCAATCACACCGGCCAAAGCTTGCTTAGACAACATGCGCGGTGCGCGATCACCCAGACCAGGCACTTCCACTTGTGCTTCAGGGTCGGCCAATAACTGCTTGGCACAACCGCTTTCAACTTTGATGTCTTCTGCATCTTTGGTGGGGGTTCGCAGTGCCATGGCAATGTCGCTGGTGATCAAATCGCCTGCAATCGGAATCACTGCGGTGTGACGAATTGCACCGTTGGTAAAGATGGCCACATCGGTGGTACCAGCGCCAATGTCTACGCAGGCCACACCCAATTCACGCTCGTCTTCGGTCAGCACCGCCAAGCTAGAAGACAAAGGATTGAGCAAGAGCTGATCCACTTCCAGGCCGCATCGACGCACGCACTTGATGATGTTTTCGGCAGCGCTCTGCGCCCCCGTGACGATGTGCACCTTGGCTTCTAAGCGCATACCACTCATGCCAATCGGCTCTTTCACGTCTTGGCCATCGATCACAAACTCTTGGGGGGCTACCAACAACAAGCGTTGGTCTGTAGAAATATTAATGGCCCTGGCGGTTTCAACCACGCGTGCAACGTCGGCAGGCGTCACTTCTTTGTCTTTCACGGCCACCATGCCACTTGAGTTCAAACCCCGAATGTGGCTGCCCGTAATGCCCGTGTTCACGCGAGTGATCTTGCAATCTGCCATCAATTCAGCTTCTTTGAGCGCTTGCTGAATACTTTGCACAGTCGCATCAATGTTGACCACGACGCCCCGCTTTAACCCGTTGCCCGGCGCCACACCCATGCCAGCAAGCTTCAACTCGCCACCTGGCATCACCTCGGCAACAACGACCATGACCTTGGATGTACCAATGTCGAGACCGACTACCAAATCTTTGTATTCTTTTGCCATATGTTCAACCGTTCTTGTCTATATCTTCAATCTACTGATCAGAGTTTTTTCAAACTCTCTGGAACCACTGTACTGACACCCCTCAACCGCAAGGCGTAACCATTTTCATAACGCAAATCTGCCGACAGCAATGACGTGGCAGTCCGGCCATAACGCGAGGACACTTGCGTTAAGGTTTTAAAAAAAATCTGCAATCTCTCGCCAACTTCTTGCTGCGAACCATGGCCCAATTCCAAACTGGCGCCAGACTCTAACTGCGCAGACCAACTGCCCCTTTGACTGAGTTCTAATTTGTCGATGCGCATGTCCATCTTGTTCAAAAGAGGTTTTAAAAATTGATACATTTCTAAAACTGCTTTGGCTTGTGCCTCAGGGCCTTTCAAAAGTGGTAATGAATCTGTTTCGACTTCATCTGCATTGACCTCAAAGACGATGCCCTCTGTGCTTAAAAACTTGCCATCTCCCTCAACATTCCATTGCGCAACGGGTGAGAATTCATCCAAAGTGACCGACAAACGATTGGGGAATTCGCGCCTGACCAAGGCAGAACGGATCCAAGGAATTTGCTCAAAGGCTTGACGTGCTTGCAAAAGATTCAAGGTGAAAAAATTACCCGACAACTGTGGCAGCACGTTGGCCCTTAAGGTCACCACATTGCTGTGTGTCACATTGCCCTTGACCGTAATGCTCTGAATAGAGAACGCAGGATGCCGAAACAGCCACCCAATTGCGCTGGCCATGCAAAGCAGGAAGGCCAGCACAAACAGGGTCAATGAAGTCCACTGCATGAGTCGCACATCCATGGGCAAGACAAGCGGTTTTTTCATGCCGCCTCCTTCTCTGTGCTTGGGTGCTCTAAACCGGCGTTGGCCAACAAATGCACGCACAAGGCTTCGTAATCCATGCCCGCAGCTTTGGCCGACATGGGGACCAAAGAGTGGCTCGTCATACCAGGGGACGTATTGATTTCTAGTAAATAAGCTTGCCTTGTTTTGGCATCAATCATCACGTCAACACGGCCCCATCCTTTACAACCCAAAACACGGTAGGCCTTGAGGACATGGGCTTGAATGACTTTTTCTTCTGCCTCGGGCAAGCCAGAGGGCACGATGTATTGCGTCTCATCGGTAAAGTATTTGTGTTCGTAATCGTAGTTGCCTGCGGGTGCCACAATGCGAATGATGGGCAATGCTTGTGCTGTGTCGCCTTCGCCCAAAACAGGGCACGTCACTTCATCGCCTGCAATGAATTGCTCGCACAAAATATCGGTATCGCACTTGGCCGCCTCTTGAAGGGCATGCGGTAAATCACTGGCTGTCTCAACTTTAAAGACACCGATAGAAGAGCCTTCCCGCGCGGGCTTCACAATCAACGGCAACGCCAAGGCTTGCAAGACCTTTGCTTGTGCATCAGCACCAAGATTGTCATTTTTCAGGAGGACGTATCGGGGTGTGGGCACGCCTTCCGACAGCCAAACACGCTTGGTCATGGTTTTGTCGATGGCAATGCTAGAAGCCATGACACCCGAACCGGTGTAGGGAATGCCGAGTAATTCGAGTGCACCTTGAACCGTACCGTCTTCACCAAATCGGCCATGCAATGCAATGAAGCATCGGTCAAAACCTTCTTCTTTCAAGTCACTTAAATTACGTTCAGCGGGATCAAAGGGATGGGCGTCAACACCCCTGGCCCGCAATGCCGCCAACACACCCGTGCCTGACATGAAAGAGACTTCGCGTTCAGCAGAACGGCCGCCCATGAGGACTGCCACTTTGCCAAATTGGAGAGGGGCTGTCATCATGCCGCGCCTCCCATTTTTTGAACCTGAGCGGGTACAGCACCAATCGAGCCGGCACCCATGCAAATGACGACGTCGCCGTCATTCGCATTGTCAAAAATAGCCTGCGCCATGCCCTCAATTTTGTCGACGAACACGGGCTCAATTTTGCCTGCGACACGTAATGCTCGCACCAAGGTTCGACCATCTGCGGCAACGATCGGCGCCTCGCCGGCTGCATAAACTTCAGACAATAAAACAGTGTCTGCACCCTGACTGATCACACTCACAAAATCTTCAAAGCAATCGCGTGTTCGGCTGTACCTGTGGGGCTGAAACGCCAGCACCAAACGACGTCCTGGAAATGCGCCACGCGCCGCAGACAAGGTGGCCGCCATCTCCACAGGATGGTGGCCATAATCGTCAACCAAAGTGAAACTGCCCGCTTTGTTTTGAAGTTTGACCTCGCCATACCTTTGGAAGCGACGACCCACGCCTTTGAACACGGCCAATGCGCGCTGCACGGCACCGTCGTCTACGCCTAATTCAACAGCCACTGCAATGGCTGCCAACGCATTCAAAACGTTGTGCTCACCCGGCAAATTCAGAACAATGGGGAGATCAGGCAAAGTCAGGCCATTGCGCCGCTGCACGGTGAAGTGCATTTGGCCATTTTTCGCTTGAACATCCACCGCCCTAATTTGAGCGCCGTCTTGCAAGCCATAGCTGGTGATGGGTCGGGCCAAGGCATCGATGATGCTTCTGACACCGGCATCGTCAGTGCACAAAATGGCCGTGCTATAGAACGGCATGCGATGCAAGAAGTCAACAAATGCAGATTTCAGTTTCTCGAAATCGTGGCCATAGGTTTCCATGTGATCTGCATCAATGTTTGTGATCACTGCCATGACAGGCAACAAGTTCAAAAATGAAGCGTCAGACTCATCGGCCTCGACCACAATGTAGTCACCTGTCCCTAACTTTGCATTGGTGCCGGCACTGTTCAAGCGACCGCCAATCACAAAAGTGGGGTCTAAACCACCTTCTGCCAACACACTGGCCACCAAACTGGTGGTGGTCGTTTTGCCGTGTGTTCCGGCAATCGCAATACCCTGCTTCATGCGCATCAACTCGGCCAACATAACCGCGCGCGGCACGACTGGAATATGTTTTGCACGGGCCGCCAGTACTTCTGGGTTGTCTGACTTCACCGCCGTCGAAGTCACCACCGCGTCGGCACCTTTGACATTGTCAGCGCTGTGACCGACTTGCGTTTGAATGCCCAGTCCCGACAAGCGGCGCAAAGTTGTGCTGTCAGCCAAGTCAGAACCGGAGATGGTGTAGCCCAAGTTCAATAAAACTTCGGCAATGCCGCTCATACCGGAGCCACCGACGCCGATGAAATGGATATGGCGAATAGCGTGTTTCATGCGGCCAATGCCTCACAGGCTGCGACCACTTCGCGCGTGGCATCGGTCTTTTTCAAGGTCCATGCTTTTTCTGCACAAGCCAACAATTCTGAACGGGTCAACTGCTTCAATCGCTCTGCCAACCATTCAGGCGTCAATTGGGCCTGCGGCATGAGCCAACCAGCGCCTTGCTTGACCAAGAAGTTGGCATTGGTGGTTTGATGGTCGTCCACGGCAAAGGGGAATGGCACATAAATGGCCGCCGCACCCACCGCCGCAATTTCAGTCACAGTGCTTGCGCCCGCGCGACAAATGATGAGGTCAGCATCGGCAAAGGCTTGCGCAGTGTCCTCAATGAACGGGGTTAATTCGGCTTTCACACCCGCATTGGCGTAATTCGTTTGCAAGGCTTCAATTTGTTTGGCGCCACTTTGGTGGACCACCCAAGGCCGATGAGCTTCTGGCAACAATGCCAATGCTTTCGGCACAATGTCATTCAGAGCTTGTGCCCCCAAACTACCGCCCACCACCCACAATTTCAAGGGACCACTTCGGCCCTCAAAACGCGCTGCAGGCGATGGCTTGTTCAAAAAATCTTGGCGCAATGGATTGCCGACCCAAATGCCATTTTTGAGAACATCTGGAAATGCGCTGTAAATGCGATCGGCCACACCGGCCAAAACCTTGTTGGCCATGCCTGCCACTGAGTTTTGCTCATGCAAGACCAAAGGTCTGCCCAACAGCACCGACATCATGCCACCCGGAAAGGTGATGTAGCCACCCAAGCCCACCACCACATTTGGCTTGACGCGGCGCACCACCAAAAGGCTTTGCCAAAAGGCTTTGAGCAAACGCAATGGCAGCAAGGCCAAACTCAACAAGCCCTTGCCGCGCACGCCCCCAAACTCAACCGGCTCAAAGGCAAAACCACGCTGCGGCACCCACTGGCTTTCCATGTTGCCAGGCACGCCCAACCAATGCACACGCCATCCGGCATCGCGCAAAGATTCGGCCACCGCCAAGCCTGGGAAAATATGCCCACCCGTGCCACCCGCCATGATCAAAGCGCATCGGCTCATGAGCGGCCTCCCCGCATCATTTGTTTGTTTTCAGAGTCAATGCGCAACACAATGGCAATGGCCACCATGTTGAGCAGGATGGCCGATCCGCCGTAACTCATGAGAGGCAAGGTCAAGCCCTTTGTGGGCAAAGCGCCTAAGTTCACGCCCATGTTGATGAAGGATTGAAAACCTATCCAAATGCCTACACCTTGGGCCACCAAGCCGGCAAAGGTACGGTCTAGCGCCAATGCTTGACGACCAATCACCATGATGCGGCGGCTTAGCCACAAGAACATGCCAATCACAGCCACCACACCGACCAATCCAAATTCTTCACCTATCACCGCTAATAAAAAGTCTGTGTGCGCCTCGGGCAACCAATGTAATTTTTCAACACTGCCGCCCAGACCCACGCCAAAAATCTCGCCCCGTCCAATCGCAATGAGCGAATGCGAGAGCTGATAGCCCTTGCCCAATGTGTGCGTGGGATCCCATGGATCGAGGTAGGCAAAAATTCGCTCTCGACGCCAAGGTGAAGCTGCAATGATCATGGCAAACGCAAAAATCAAAATGGCCAAGATCAAGAAGAACATGCGGGCGTTCACACCGCCTAAAAATAAGATGCCCATGGCAATGATGGCAATCACCAGAAACGCACCCATGTCTGGTTCAGCCAACAAGAAAACACCGGCCAATCCCACCGCAGCACCCATCGGCAACACCGCGCGAAAGAAGCGCTCTTTCACTTCCATTTTGCGCACCATGTAATCAGAGGCATAAATAATGACGGCCAACTTGGCAAATTCTGAGGGCTGAAAATTCATGCCCCCGAACGAAATCCAGCGCCTTGCACCGTTCACGCCCTTGCCGATGAATGGCACCAGGACAGCCGCCAACAAAATCAGCGCGACGATGAACAAAGGACGCGCATTTTTTTCCCACATTTCAAGGGGCACTTGAAAAGCCAGCAAGGCCACGCCAAATCCAATCAGAATTGAGATGACATGTCTGAACAGGAAGTGCGTTTGCGAATAGCGTGCAAATTTGGGGTTGTCCGGCATGGCAATGCTGGCCGAATAGACCATGACCATGCCCCACATCAGCAGGGCCACCACCACCCACACCAAGTTTTGGTCGATGTTTTGAATCTTGCCCTGCGCGCCTGAATTTTTAGCGTAGTCGTAGCTGCTCAAATTAACGGGCAAGCCCATCTCACCAGAGCCTTGCAAAGTGGCCCCGCCTGTGCGGCTCAACAATCCAGCACACCAACCCGTGATGCGTGACCACAAAGCACTCACAGTGCGCCCTCCATTGCTGTACCGGCTGTGTCTGCAATTTCTGCAACAGCCTCGCAAAACACTTTCGCGCGGTGTTCATAATCTTTGAACATGTCAAAACTTGCACAAGCAGGCGATAACAACACCGCATCACCTTGTTGCGCCAAGTCTTTGGCAGCGTTCACCGCTTCAGGCAGCGTGCTTGCATCCATCAAAGGCACACCACACAATTTGATTTCTTCACGGATTTCTAAGGCAGAACGACCGATCAAAACTGCGGCACGTGCGAATCGTGAGACAGGGTCTGACAAAGGCGAGAAATCTTGACCCTTGCCTTCCCCACCCAAAATCACAACGACTTTGCGCTCTGCACCGAGGCCCGTCAACGCAGCCACGGTGGCGCCTACATTGGTGCCTTTGCTGTCATCAAAATATTCAATGTCGTTGACAATGGCCACAGACTCAACCCGGTGTGGCTCACCTTTGTATTCACGAAGGCCAAATAACATGGCCGCCAAACTACAGCCAGTACTGCTGGCCAATGCCAAAGCAGCCAATGCATTGACCGCATTGTGTCGACCACGAATGCGCAGTGCGTCTGCAGGCATCAGTCTTTGGATGTAAATTTCTTCAACTTCCCCTTTTCGCAAACGCCGAGTTTCATCGGACTCTAAGGCGCGCACCAACCAAGTCATGCCGTTGACGGTTTCCAATCCAAAGTCACCGGGTCGCTGCGGCATGTCGGCACCATAAGTGACGTGCTCGCGCTCAATGGGCTTTTGCAATTTGGCGCGAACAGGCGCAGGCAACATGGCCATGACGTTTGCATCATCACGGTTGAGCACCATCAAAGAGGTGTTGCCAAAGATTTTTTCTTTCGCAGCGGCATAGGCTTCCATGGTGCCATGCCAATCCAAATGATCTTGTGTGACATTCAACACGGTAGCGGCTCTGGGCTCGAAAGGCCCCGCATTGTCCAGCTGAAAACTAGAAAGCTCTAAGACCCAAATTTGGGGCAACTCAGCGTCCAGAGACTCCCGCAACGTGTCTAGCAAAGTGGGTCCGATGTTGCCAGCCAACTTGACTGACTTGCCCGCCCGCTCGACCAATTGGCCGATGAGTGAGGTGACGGTGGTTTTGCCGTTGGTTCCTGTAATGGCCAAGACTTGAGGTTCATAGTCACGTGTTTGTTTTAGTTTTTCGAGCGCTTGTACAAACAAAGTCAACTCACCCCCCACCCAAAGGCCGAGCGCTTTGGCAGCCTGCATCACAGGTGCTGTTTCGGTCGGCGATAAACCTGGGCTTGCAAAGACAGCGCGAATGGAGGTGCCTTCGACCCATTCAGCCACAAACGGACCACTGACCCACTTCACCTTTGGCAATTCACGTTGAAGGATGGCCAAGTTAGGGGGCGTCTGACGTGTGTCTGCCACCGTGACATCGGCACCCATGAGCGCGCACCAACGCACCATCGCGAGGCCTGAACTGCCCAGTCCCAAAATTAAAATGTGTTGGCCTTGAAGGTATTTCATCTTTATCTGAGCTTCAAAGTCGACAGTCCCACCAAACAAAGCAGCATGGTGATAATCCAAAAACGCACAACCACTTGGGTTTCTTTCCAACCGCTCTTTTCAAAGTGATGGTGCAAAGGCGCCATCTTCAAGATACGCCGGCCTTCACCATATTTTTTCTTGGTGTATTTGAAGTAAGACACTTGCGCCATGACAGACAACGCTTCTGCGACAAAGATGCCGCCCATGATGGCCAATACAATTTCTTGACGAACAATGACGGCGATGGTGCCCAGTGCCGCGCCCAAGGCAAGTGCCCCCACGTCGCCCATGAATACTTGCGCAGGATGCGTGTTAAACCACAAGAAAGCCAAGCCAGCGCCCGCCATGGCAGAACAAAAAATCAGCAGCTCACCCGCACCCGGAATGTAGGGAAGGAACAAATACTTGGCGTAAACCGAACTGCCCGTTAGATAAGCAAATAAACCTAAGGCTGAGCCCACCATGACCACCGGCATGATGGCCAAGCCATCCAACCCATCGGTCAAATTGACAGCGTTGCTAGATCCCACAATGACCAAATAGGTCAGTACCATGAATCCAAAAACGCCCAAGGGATAACTCACTTCTTTGAAGAAAGGCACCATCAAGCCTGCCTTCGGCGGCAAGTTGACGTCAAACCCTGATATCACCCAATTGAAGAAAAGATCCAACACCCTTAAGTTAGAACTTTCTGAAATGCTGAAGACCAAGTAAAAAGCGGCCAGCAATCCAATCACCGATTGCCAGAAATATTTTTCACGTGAGCGCATGCCCTCTGGATCTTTATTGACGACTTTGCGCCAGTCATCAACCCATCCAATCGCACCAAATCCCATGGTGACAATCAACACAATCCAGACAAAGCGATTGGACAAATCAAACCACAAGAGGGTGCTGAAGGCGATCGATAACAAAATCAGAACACCGCCCATGGTAGGCGTCCCGCTTTTCGCAAGATGTGACGCCATGCCATAGCCACGAATGGGCTGCCCAATTTTCAGCGACGTCAAATGACGAATCACCGCAGGCCCGGCAATCAGCCCAATCAACAAAGAAGTCATGGCCGCCATCACCGCGCGAAAGGTGATGTATTGGAAGACGCGCAGAAATCCCCATTCTGGAGACAAGGTTTGCAACCACTGTGCCAAATTAAGCAGCATGCACTGACTCTCTTTCTTGTACTTGAGTAGACTCAGTGCTTTCGCGCAAAGCTTCAACCAATCGTTCCATCTTCATGAATCGTGACCCCTTGATCACCCAACTCTTTTGTTCGGTAATATGGGCCAACACAAATTCCTGTAACGCAGCCATGTCATTGAAGTGCTTTGAGCCCTCAAATGCTTGGCTGCTGTAAACGGACAAATCACCCAAGGTCAGCAAAGCGTCAATGCCTCGCGTCTTGGCATATGCGCCGACTTCCGCATGAAACTCGGGTCCCTTTTGCCCAACTTCCCCCATGTCGCCCAATACCAAGCAACGTGGCCCGGGAAGATCCGCCAATACATCAATCGCAGCACGAACAGAATCGGGATTGGCGTTGTAGGTGTCGTCGACCAATGTAAATGCATGGCCTGCAAATTGCCATTCGCAGGATTTAGAACGACCCTTGACAGCTTCAAAGTTTTCTAGGCCCTTGACAATCTGCGCGAGGCTCATGTCGCAAGACAACGCGCAAGCAGTGGCGGCCAAGGCATTGAGTACGTTGTGTCTGCCTGCAATTGACAAGCGGCATAACAAGCTTTCTCGAGCTGCACACACTTTAAATTGCCATGCGCCATTGACCCACGCCACGTCACGTGCTTGTACGTCTCCCGCTTCAAAGCCAAACGTGATGACCTTGCGAGCGCCCGCCATCACTCTCCATAAGGCGGTGTATTCGTCTTGTGCAGGGAATACAGCCACACCGTTTGCGGGTAATGCACGAATCACTTCGCCATTTTCGCGAGCGACTGCCTCGACGCTGGTCATGAACTCTTGATGCTCACGCTGCGCATTGTTGACCAAGCCCACAGTGGGTTGCGCAAAACGCGCCAACACTTCTATTTCGCCAGGATGGTTCATGCCCAACTCAACCACCGCACGCTGGTGATCGGCGCGCAAATTGAACAAGGTCAATGGCACACCAATCTCATTGTTCAAATTGCCTTGTGTTGACAAAGAGGCTCGCGTTGTGTCGGTGCGCAGGACTGATGCAATCATCTGAGTCACCGTGGTTTTGCCATTGCTGCCCGTCACACCAATCAAGTTCAATGAAAATTGACGACGCCATTGCGCAGCCAATTGACCCAAAGCTTCGCGCGCATTGGGCACACAAAACGCGGGGACAGAAACACCTTCTAAGTATTTCAAATGTTCACCCTGTGTCGGATGCTTGGCTTCAAACACCACAGCCACAGCGCCTTGTGACTGAGCCTGCGCTAGGAAGGCCGTGCCATCAAACTTCTCACCTTTGAGCGCTACAAACAAATCACCCGCCACCACACTGCGACTGTCTGTGCGCACTGCTTTGATCTGAGCTTCTTTGACAGGGGCCGCAGGGCTAAGCGCACTTACAGGCACCGCCAATGGCAGCCAAGATTGGAGTTGCGCCAGCGTCATGTTCATAAAACCGCTCCCGACTTCAACTTGCCTGAAGCTCTTTGAAGCAATGCATCATGGGCTTGAACACGGTCATCAAAGGGGTATTTCACACCCGCAATTTCTTGGGTGTCTTCGTGTCCCTTACCCGCAATCAAAATGACATCGCGCTCATTTGCAGATGCCACCACATACAGAATGGCCTTGGCGCGATCCAGCTCTTGGTAGGCGGCATTCGGTGCTTTTAAACCCTTGCACATATCGGCCAGAATGACCTCAGGTAACTCACCTCGGGGGTTGTCACTGGTCAATACCACGTGATCTGCAACCGACTCTGCCGCAGCAGCCATCAAGGGGCGCTTACTGGCATCGCGATCGCCACCACAACCCAAAACACACCACAACTTAGCGCCCAAGGAATTCGCAAAGGGTTTGAGCGCCGACAAAGTCTGCGCCACCGCATCAGGGGTATGCGCGTAATCAACCAACGTCAAAGGTAAGTTCACACTTTGCTGCACAGAAACTTTTTCCATGCGGCCAGGCACTGCTTTCAGGGCACTGCAAAGTTGAACAGCCTGCGGCAAGCTCACCCCCAAAGCACGCAAAGAAGCCATGACGCTCAATAAATTGTCGACGTTGTAGTCACCCATCAAGTCAGTTTGCAAAGGCAATACTTGCTCACCTTCAACCACATCAAACGACAGGCCGCTGAGATGACGCTTCAATGTTTTCGCCTGTAAACGAGCTGGCTTGTTTTGGCTTGAGCAAGTCCAGAGGTCGATGGTTTTCGTTTCGCCGCCTAGATTGCTTTTTAAATGAGACGCCAACTGAGCACCTTGCGCATCGTCCACATTGATCACCGCTGCCTGCAGTTCAGGCCAAGCAAACAAGGCTGCCTTGGCCTGCCAATAGGCCGCCATGGAGCCGTGATAGTCCAAATGGTCTTGTGTGAAATTGGTAAAGACGGCCAATTCAATGTGCGTGCCTGCCAAGCGATTTTCAGCAAGGCCAATGGAACTGGCTTCAATCGCACAATAGGTCACACCATCATCGACAAACTTTCTAAACTTCGCCTGCATCAAAACAGGGTCGGGTGTTGTCATGCCAGTGGCATACAAATGCGGCGGTTCACCCACCCCCAGCGTGCCAACGACAGCGCATCGTGTTGCATGATTTTGCTGAGCCAGACCCAGGGCATTGAGCGCTTGCGCCAACCACCAAGTGGTTGAAGTTTTGCCGTTGGTTCCCGTGACGGCCAAAACTTTCAGAGACTTGCTGGGCTGCTCATAGTAAGCATTGGCAATCCAACCTGTATCAGCTTTCAAGCCTGCATAGGCTGCCACTTGCGCTTGATTTTGAATATCACCCACAGACCACTGTTCTAACCATTTCTCAGCGCCTTGTGCCTCAATCAAACACGCACCCGCACCTTGCGACAAAGCAGATGAGACATAGGCTCGACCGTCGGTTGCTGCACCAGGCCACGCAATGAAGCCGTCACCTGGATGAACGGCTCGACTGTCCGTGCACAAATGACCTGTGACGTGTTGACGCAACCAGGCGGCGGCTTGAGTGGGACTGTGCAGTGTTTGCATCAGAACGACTCCTCCACACCCGTGGTCACAATTTGCGGCTTGACGTTCATATCAGGCTGCACACCCAACAAGCGCAGACTTTGCTGAACAGTTTGACTGAAAACAGGCGCGGCCACATCGCCACCGTAGTAGGCACCATTCGAAGGTTCGTCAATCATGACGGCCACCACGATGCGCGGTTTCTCAATGGGTGCCATGCCGACAAAGACGCCTCGATATTTTTTGGTGGCGTAACCTTTGCCCTCTTGCTTGTGCGCAGTTCCTGTTTTGCCACCTACCGAGTAACCAATGGTTTGGGCTTTTTGTGCCGTGCCGCCCGGCCCTGCCGCCAGGTTCAACATGTGCCGCATCGCTTGTGCATTTTCAGGACTGATGACAGGCACACCCGCTGGAATTTGTCCGTTTTTAATGAGCGTTGCAGGCAGCGATTTACCGTCGCTGGCAAAGATGGTGTAGGCGCGCGCCATTTGAAACAGGCTGGTCGAAACACCATAGCCATAACTCATGGTGGCTTGTTCTATGGGACGCCATGTTTTGGCAGCCCGCAGACGACCACTCACAACCCCTGGGAATGGAAGTTGAGGTTTTTGCCCCAACCCGACTGCAGTGAACATTTCCCACATTTCACGCGGTTGGGTTTGCATCGCAATTTTGACTGTGCCCACGTTGCTCGATTTTTGAATCACTTCATTGACTGTCAATGCCCCATAGGGATGGGTATCGGTGATGGTCGAGCCAGTGATGTTGATGTGGCCTGGCGCAGTTTGAATGATGGTTTCAGGTTTAACCAGGCCCTTTTCCAATGCCAATGCGATGGCGAAAGGTTTCATGGTGGAGCCCGGTTCAAAGCTGTCGGTCAATGCGCGATTGCGAAGTTGTTCGCCATTTAAATTCACCCGCTTGTCAGGTGAATAACTTGGGTAATTGGCAAGGGCCAGTATTTCGCCGGTTTGTGCATCCAGCACCACCACACTGCCTGCCTTGGCTTTGTTTTGCAGAACGGCTTCACGCAATTTTTGATAGGCGAAAAATTGCACCTTGCTGTCGATGCTCAACTGCAAATCTTGGCCGTCCACTGGCGGCGTCATTTGTCCCACATCTTCAACCACGCGACCTAAACGATCTTTGATGACGCGGCGAGCACCGGTTTTACCGGCCAGTTGATTTTGGAAAACCAACTCGACGCCTTCTTGGCCTTTGTCTTCTACATTTGTGAAGCCCACAATGTGCGCTGCAGATTCCCCCTCAGGATACAAACGCTTGTATTCCTTGATGCTGTAAATGCCCTTGATGTTCAGTGCCAAAATTTCTTTGACAATGTGCTCGTCCATTTGACGACGCAGCCAAACAAAGGTTTTGTCTTCGTTCTCCAGTTTTTTGGCCAATTCAGCGGGCGACATTTCTAGCCACTTACTCAGTTGGCGCAGCCCTTCTGGTGAACGATCAATTTCTTCTGGATTGGCCCACACACTCGGCGCTGGCACGCTGGAGGCCAGAATCAAACCATTGCGGTCCAAGATACGGCCCCGATTGGCTGGCAGCGTTAGGGTTCTTGCAAAACGAACTTCACCTTGGCGTTTGTAAAATGCATTTTCAAATACCTGAACATAAGCAGCCCGCACTGCCAAGCCGACGAACGCAAGTGCCATGGCCGCCACAATGAGTTTGCTTCGCCAAACAGGTGTCTTGCTGGCCAGCAACGGGCTAGAGGAAAGCTGAACACTGCGGCTCATGGCTTTGCCCCCACCATCTTTTTAACCTCGGCCGGTTTTTGTAAATCGGCAGGTTGCTTCACATATTGAGTGATGCCGGGCGTGACCAAACGCATTTGCAATTGTTGTTTGGCAATTTGTTCAATGCGCAGTGGCGAAGCTTGCGCACGACGCTCTACTTGCAACCGTTCGTGTTCCAACTCAAGCCGAGTCGCCTCTTTGCTGGCCGCTTCTAAAGCCATGAATGAACGGCGTGCTTCGTAGTGGCTGTGCACTAAAAACATGGCTGAAAAAATGACAGCCATCACCAAGATCAGGTTCAGGCGCGTCATGCAGCCACCTCTGTTCTCTCGGCAACACGCATGATGGCGCTGCGTGACCGCGGATTGGCCGACACTTCGACATCACTGGGACGAACACGCTCAATCGATTTAAGCTTCATGGCTTGTGGCACAGCAAAGGGCGCACGGCGGTCATAAACCTCTTTGGAATGCTTCGCAATGAATTGCTTCACGATGCGATCTTCCAAAGAATGAAAACTGATCACGACCAAACGACCTCCGGGCTGCAGCACTTTCAAGCTGGCCTCTAGCGCTTGTTCAAGCTCCTCAAGCTCGGCGTTGATGAAAATCCGAAGAGCCTGAAATGTCCGCGTTGCAGGGTCCTTGCCCGGCTCGCGGGTTTTGACCGTACCAGCCACGATCCCGGCCAAATC
>CANKOT010000014.1 GCA_947484245.1 Comamonadaceae bacterium | reverse complement strand
GTTTAGCTTGTTGGCATGCGACACCCTGGTGGCATACCGATTGCGTTGGCAGAGTGGGAGGGCCTGATGGAGTCGTATGCATTGCTCATTGCAGCTACTTTGAATGCGGGCACTGTGCTGGCCATCGCCGCCTTGGGTTTGCTCATCAATGAGAAAGTGGGTGTTGTTAACTTAGGTGCCGAGGGCATGATGTTGTGCGCTGCCATTGCTGGTTTTGCCGCAGTGGTGCACACCGGCAGCGATCTGGTGGGCTTCTTGGCAGGCATGGGGGCTGGCGCCTTGCTGGGTGCCATTTTTGGGGTCATGGTGATTTACCTTGGCACCAATCAGTACGCCACAGGTTTGGCATTGAGTTTGTTTGGAGTGGGCTTTTCAGCCTTTGTGGGCATTTCGTACGTGCAAGAAAAACTGCCCCCACGGCCTCAGTTTGAAATCCCTTTCTTGGCGGACATTCCGCTGGTAGGTTCCGCCTTCTTCAAACAACACCCGCTGGTGTACGGGGTGATTGCTTTTGTTTTGGCACTCATTTGGTTTTTGTACAAAACGCGCACAGGTTTGGTGCTGCGTTCGGTCGGTGAATCTCCCGAATCGGCGCATGCCCTTGGTTACTCAGTTCGTCGAATTCGTTTTTTAGCCGTCATGGTGGGTGGTGCTTTGTGCGGCCTGTCGGGTGCGTATATTTCTGTTGTCTATACCCCGTTGTGGGTGGAAGGCATGGTGGCAGGCAAGGGTTGGATTGCTTTGGCCTTGACCACCTTTGCAACTTGGCGTCCGGCGCGAATTTTGCTTGGTGCTTACTTGTTTGGAGGGGTCACCATGCTGCAGTTTCATTTGCAAGGTTTGGGTGTGCAAGTGCCCAGTCAGTGGCTTTCTGCGCTGCCTTACCTGTCGACCATTGTTGTGCTGGTCTTGATCTCTCGAAACCCGGTTTGGATTCGGGTCAATATGCCCGCCTCTTTAGGCAAACCCTTTCAACCCAGTTCATAATGTTTTTCGTCCACCCCTGTTCATCCATAAAGGAAATTTCATGACCGTTTTGAACAAGCGATCGATTCTCAAAATCGCTGCAATCTCCGTCGTTGCTGCTGCCACCTTAGTGGCTTGCGGTAAAAAAGAAGAAGCCAAGCCTGCTGCCAAGGCTGAGCCTCTCAAAGTGGCATTTGCCTACGTCGGCCCTGTGGGCGATGGCGGATGGACATTCGCACACGACAACGCTCGCAAAGAACTGGAAAAACAGTTTGGCGACAAGATCGTTACCACCTTTGTTGAAAAAGTGCCAGAAAGCGCCGATGCAGAGCGCGTGTTCCGCGACTTGGCCAGCCAAGGCAACAAAGTGATTTTCGGCACCACCTTTGGTTACATGGATCCCATGTTGAAAGTTGCTGCAGACAACAAAGAAATCAAGTTTGAACATGCCACCGGTTACAAAACAGCCGACAACCTGCGCACTTACGACAGCCGCACCTATGAAGGCGCCTACATGGCAGGCGTGATTGCAGGCAAGATGACCAAGACCAACACTTTGGGTGTGGTGGCTTCCTTTCCAATTCCCGAAGTCATTCGCAACATCAACACCTTCACCATGGGCGCGCAATCCGTCAACCCCAAAGTGAAAACCAAAGTGGTTTGGATCTATACGTGGTTCAATCCACCGAAAGAATCAGAAGCCGCTACGGCCCTGATCAATGGTGGCGCCGATGTGTTGATGCAAAACACAGACTCTTCCGCAGTGTTGCAAACAGCTGAAAAAATGGGCAAGCGCGCTTTCGGTTGGGACTCTGACATGACAGCCTATGGTCCCAAGGCTCACTTAGGATCGGCCATCATTAACTGGGCGCCTTACTACACCAAGGCCGTAGGTGAAGCCCTCGATGGCAAATGGTCTACAGGCCAAAGCTGGTGGGGTGTGAAAGAAGGCGCCATCGACATGGTGAATGTGGCAACCGATGTGCCTGACGATATCAAGAAGCGCGTTGACGAAATCAAGGCGGGCTTGAAAGACGGTAGCTTCAATATCTGGAAAGGTCCTATCGTGGGACAAGACGGCAAAGAAGTACTGGCCAAAGATGTTGTCGCTGACGACAAGTTCTTGGGCGACATCAAGTTCTACGTCAAAGGCGTGGAAGGCAAAGTGCCTAACTGATCAAGTTTGAATTTCAGTTTGAAAAGCCGCGCATCAAAAGATGCACGGCTTTTTTTGTTTTACTTTTTATTCCGTGCGGCAAAGTCACCTGCATACACATTCAGAAACTGAGCAGGGTTAAAAGATTTTCGAATGGCTGCATTCACTTGTGCCAAAGTCACTGTCTCAATTTGGGCATCGACTTTTTCCACAAAAGCCAGGGTTCGGTTGGCCGCTGTTTGAGCCACATGGCCCGCAGCCAAAGCACGGTCTTGTGCGCGGCTAATTTTGCGCTCCTCTTGCCATCCACGTTTGGCATCAGCCAGCTCTTCAGCGCTGATACCGTCTTTGACAAACTTGGCCATCTCTTCTTGAACCGCGGCTTTGAGTTTGTCCAAATTTTGCGGTGCATAAATGGCATACATGACCCACATGCCTGAGGGTTCGTAAGCGCTGGCATTGAGTTGGCTGCCTGCGCCATAGCTCAAGCCATCTTTTTGGCGCAATCGGTCAAACAATCTGGACTTGACGCCACCGCCTAAAACACGGTTGGCCAATTGCAAGGGCACAAATTCTGGATTTGTGTCTTGAAGTGGCAGTGGCAAGCCCGCCAAAAAGAAGGCGTTGGATTTGTCGGGAGCTTCAAGTTGAATCGAGGAAGCTTTGGGATTTTTGGGATCGGCCTTTAATCGCGCATATGACTTAGGACTCTTCCAGTCATTGAAGAGTTGGCCAATTTGCGTTTGTACAGCCGCACTGTCAAAGTCGCCCACCAAGGAAAATTCACTGTTGCCTACACCATAGAACCCACTGTGAAATTGTTTGACTTGGTCTAACTTCACCGCTTTCAATGCGGCTATAGATTCATCGAGGGTGCGGGCAGCGCGGATATCGCCTTTGGGGTATGTGTCGAGTGCCAAAGCCATGGCCTGCGAGCCCATGGCGTTGGGTTCACTGCGTTGACTCTCAAGCCCAGCGATACTTTCTTCAACCAATAAATCAAATTCCTTTTGACTGAATTGTGGTTTGCGCAAAATATCACGGATGAGATTGAGAACCTCGGGCAAGTTTTTCCGCAAAGAATCAAAACGAACGTTGACTGTTTGTCCGCCGCCGCTGACTTCGAGTTGTGTTTTCAATTCATCCAATTTGGCTGAAATTTGAGCGCGTTGTAAATTGCCTGCGCCGCGTGAGAGCAAATTGGCCGCAACGCTGGCCGTGCTGGCCTGATTGAACAGAGAAGTTTGGTCGCCAAAACGAAGGGTCAGAAGACCGCTTACCGTTTCGCCTCGGGTTTTCTTGGGGGTGAGGATGAGCTTCATGCCGCTGGCAAGAGCCAGGCGCTGTGTGCGCTTCTCAATGTTGGCCAAGCTGATGTCAAAGACTTCGCCCTCCGTGGCGGCTGCTTTGCCCTTGTAGTCTGCAACCAATTTTGGAACATCGACAGTCTCTGGAAATTTCGCACGATCGGGTGCAGAGGTCGGAATGAATTGACCAAGGGTGCGATTGCTCTCTTTGAAATAGTTGGAGGCAACAGCTTGAAGGTCGGCAATGCTCAAAGCTTCAATCCGATCTCGGTGTAAAAAGTAAAGCCGCCAATCGCCATTGGCAATTGACTCTGAGAGTTGAACGGCCAGCCTTTGAGGATCGTTGATGGTCTTGTCGATCTCGCTTAACAAGCTTGCTTTGGCACGTTTGAGTTCGGCCTCTGTGACGGGCTTTTGCTGAAGACCTTCAAGTTCTGCGAGCAGAACTTTGCGGGCTTCTTGTAAATTTTGCGTTTTGCTCAATTCAGCCATGAAGACCACGTAGCCTCGTTCAGCCAAATCAAAGTTCCATGGATTGACATTCACAGCCAACTTTTTCTCGACCAAGCTTTGATGCAGTCGACCGTTGGGCGTGCTTGCCAACACCTCACTCAAAGCTGCCATGGCTGCAGAATCTTTGTGGCTGCCAGCAGCGGTGTGATACAAAACCGCCGTGAGTTGGGTGTCGCCCGTTCTGCGAACGTTGACTTCACGGCCGCCGTCTTGAGCGGGGTCTTGCGTGTAGGTGGTGCTCAGAATGCGAGTTGGTTTGGGGATGGCGCCAAACACTTGTTGAATGAGATTCAAGGTCGCTGCTGCATCAAATTTGCCAGCGACCAACAAAACAGCATTGTCTGGCTGGTAAAACTTGCGATAGAAATTTTGCAGGTTTTCAATTTTCACATTCTCAACATCGGTGCGCGCGCCAATGGTGCTTTTGCCGTAGTTGTGCCAGTCGAAAGCTGCGGACGTCATGCGCTGCCAAAGCGTCATGTGGGGGTTGTTTTCACCACTTTCCATTTCGTTGCGCACCACAGAAAATTCTGTGTCGAGATCTGATTTGGCAATGAAGCTGTTGATCATGCGATCGGCTTCCATCTCTATGGCCCATTTCAAATTGTCTGGGTTGGCTGGGAATGTTTGGAAGTAATTGGTGCGGTCGTAAAAAGTTGTGCCGTTGAAGTCCATGCCGCGCTTGCCCAACTCTTGCATGATGTTGCCGCGAGTGGGTGTGCCTTTGAAGACCAAGTGTTCAAGCAAGTGCGCCATGCCTGTTTCGCCATAGTTTTCGTGCCGGCTGCCAACCAAGTACGTGATGTTGACGGTGGTTGTGGGTTTGGACGCATCGGGTGCTAGCAAAATACGAAGGCCATTGGGCAGGCGGAACTCCGTGATGCCTTCAACTTGAGCTAGGGCTTTGAGCGTGCCTGCTCCGGATTGGGCCGCATTAGCCGACGGCGCGACCTGTGTTTGTGCCACAGCCCAGCAGGGGCTTAACAAAGTAGCTGATAGGAGGGTCAGTTGAAGTAGGCTAAGGCGCATGATGAATCTTGTTTGAATGGAGTGATCAATCCAACTTTATACACCTTGCTTTAGAATACCCTTCAAATATTCGTACACCGGCGGGTATTTAATGTGTTCAACCGGCGTCATGTAGAGGACTACCATGTACAAAAACCTCGCAGCCGTGATCGCGGCCGCTTGCTTTTTAATTCCCGCTTCAAGCTTAGCCGCAGAGCCTTCCAAGTCAACGCCTACCAGCGGATTGACGGGCCCTGTCAAAGCAGCTTTTGTCTATGTCACCCCAGTGTTTGATGCAGGGTGGACACACCAGCACGATCAAGGCCGAAAGGCGCTTGAAAAATCGCTTGGCGCGGGTGTCAAAACCACCATCGTCGAGAACGTTGCAGAGGGTGCTGACGCAGAGCGTGTGGTTCGGGACCTGGCCCAACAAGGCAACAACATCATTTTCACTACCAGCTTTGGCTATATGGAACCAACGCTCAAAGTGGCGAAAGAGTTTCCAAATGTGAAATTTGAATCGATCACGGGCTATAAAACCAACGCCAATGTTGCTGTGGCCAATGCGCGTTATTACGAGGGGCGCTATTTGGCTGGTGTCGCCGCGGGCCGCATGACGAAATCCAATGTGGCGGGGTATGTGGCAGGGTTTCCCATTCCAGAGGTTCTTCAGGGACTCAATGCTTTCACCTTGGGCATGCGCTCCGTCAACCCTCAAGCCCAAGTCAAAGTCGTTTGGCTGAACACCTGGTTTGATCCAGCCAAAGAGCGCGATGCGGCGTTTGCATTGTTCAATCAGGCCGTGGATGTCATCACTTTTCACACGGCTTCCAATGCGGTCATGGTGGCAGCGCAAGAGCGCGGAAAGATGGCCATTGCCTACCATTCCGACATGCGCAAAGTGGCCCCGGATGCTCAGTTAATGGCAGTGACACACGAATGGGGTCGCTACTATGCGCAGCGCGTGACCGATGTTCAAAAAAGCCAATGGCAGCCGGGCAACGTCTGGGGTGGACTGAAGGATGGCATGGTTCGCGTGGGCGATTTTGGACCTCAATTGCCCGCCAAAGTTCGCGATGAAATTGCGCAAATTCAAAAAGACATCGTCTCAGGCAAGCGGCATCCCTTTCAGGGACCTTTTTCCAATCAAGAAGGCAAGCCTGTGGTGTCTGTGGGTCAGAAGCTCACAGATGCTGACATTCTGAGCATGAACTATGGTGTCGCTGGCTTGGTGGGCAAAATAAGCCCTTGATGCGCAAGCTGTCGCCCAACAAAAAGCCTGCTGAGAGAGCAGGCTTTTTGGGAAGCGCAATGGCAACTTAGCTGTCAAGTTGAATGTTACGCGCCTTAGCCAGTTGGGTCCAGCGTGCAAGGTCAGCCTTCATGTAGGCCGCAAATTCAGCCGGTTTCATGGGCATGAGTTCGACGGCTTCAGAGCTGAGTTTTTCTTTGAAATCAGGCTGAGCCAAGACACTCAGCAATGAATCGTTGAGCACTTTGACAATTGGTCCCGGCATATTGGCGGGCCCAACAACACCGTACCATTGTTGTGCATCAAAACCCTTCAGGCCCATTTCTTCCAAAGTGGGAATATCTTTCACTTGCGGGTGACGCTTGGTGCCTGTCACGGCCAAGGCGCGAATTCTGCCGCTTCTAATGTGTGGCAGTGCTGCGGCCAATCCAGGGAACATCAATTGGGTCTGGCCACCAATCAGGTCGGTGATGGCAGGGGCAATTCCTCTGTAGGGAATATGCACCATGAAGCTGTTGGTCTGCAGCTTGAACAGCTCAGCAGCCAGGTGCGTCAATGAGCCTGCACCCGCAGAGCCGTAGGACAAACGGCCTGGATTTTGTTTCACATAATCCAAGAAGGCTTTGAAGTTTTGAGGCGGCAAGTTGGTGTTGATGCACAGCACATTGGGCGTGGTGCCAATCATGCCAATGGGGGTGAAGTCTTTTTCTGCGTCGTAGGGCAACTTGCGCGTAGCTGGCGCCGTGCCATGGGTGGCCACGTAGCCTTGCATGAGGGTGTAGCCGTCGGCGGCTGCGCGCGCTGTATTTTGGGAGGCAATGACACCACCACCACCACCGATGTTGTCGACCACCACAGATTGTCCCAAGGCCTTGGCCCAGCGTTCGCACAGTGCACGGCCAATCATGTCGGAGCCGCCGCCTGCAGCCACAGGGACAATGTAACGAATCGTTTTGTTGGGATAGGCGGTTTGGGCCTGGGTGTTGCCTAAGCCTAGCAACAAAGTGCTGGCTTGGAGTAGGGTGCGTCTTTTCATGGGGTGTCTCGTTGGAGGTCAGTGACCTAGGAAAGTTTAGCCCACCTTGCCAATGATTGGGTTGATATGGGCTGCAAACCCCTTGATTTATTTGACCCTCAAAGGCACTTTACAATGAGGCTTCGAATTCAATGACCGTTGGAAAGACTGAGCGATGAGCATCAAAAGCGACAAGTGGATCCGCCGTATGGCTGAGGAGCAAGGCATGATTGAGCCGTTTGAGCCTGGACAGGTGCGAAAAAACGCCGCTGGCGACAAAATTGTGAGCTATGGCACCAGCAGCTATGGCTACGATATTCGATGCGCCCCCGAATTCAAGGTTTTCACCAACATTTACAGCACGGTGGTCGACCCTAAAAACTTTGATGAAAAGAGCTTTGTCGATATCCATTCCGATGTGTGCATCATTCCCCCCAACAGCTTTGCGTTGGCCCGGACCCTGGAATATTTTCGGATTCCCCGCAATGTCCTCACCATTTGTCTGGGCAAAAGTACCTACGCCCGCTGCGGCATCATTGTGAATGTCACCCCCTTCGAGCCCGAATGGGAAGGCTACGTCACGCTTGAATTTAGCAATACCACCCCACTGCCAGCCAAAATCTATGCAGGGGAGGGCTGTGCCCAGGTTTTGTTCTTTGAAAGCGATGAGGTTTGCGAGATCAGCTACAAGGATCGGGGTGGAAAATACCAAGGTCAAGTGGGCGTGACCTTGCCCAAGACTTAAAGTGCGACAATAGCGGGCTAATGACCGCTTCTTTTTCAAATCTATCGCTGGCTGAACCGCTGGCACGTGCCGTAGCCGAAATGGGCTACGAATCCATGACCCCCATTCAAGCCCAGGCCATTCCTGTGGTTTTGACGGGGAAAGACGTGATGGGCGCTGCGCAAACAGGGACCGGCAAAACGGCCGCCTTTTCTCTGCCGCTGCTGCAGCGTTTGCTCAAGCACGAAAACACATCTACTTCGCCAGCACGCCACCCCGTTCGTGCCTTGGTGCTCTTGCCCACTCGCGAATTGGCCGATCAAGTGGCGCAGCAAATCAAGTTGTACGCCAAGTACACCCAAATGCGCAGCGCAGTGGTGTTTGGCGGAATGGACATGAAGCCGCAAACTCTCGAGCTTAAAAGAGGCGTTGAAATTCTGGTAGCCACTCCCGGGCGTTTGCTGGATCACATTGAAGCCAAGAATGCCGTACTCAATCAAGTTGAATATGTGGTGCTGGACGAAGCAGACCGCATGCTCGACATTGGCTTCTTGCCCGACTTGCAGCGCATCTTGAGCTACTTGCCCAAGCAGCGCACCACGCTCTTGTTTTCAGCCACATTCTCCCCCGAAATCAAGCGGCTGGCGGGCAGCTATTTGCAAGATCCCGTCACCATCGAGGTGGCCCGTCCCAACCAAACAGCCTCCACCGTAGAGCAACGTTTTTACGCTGCACAAGACGATGACAAGCGGCGAGTGCTCAAGGCCGTGCTCAATCAGCGCGGCATCAAGCAAGCCTTTGTGTTTGTAAACAGCAAGCTCGGTTGTGGGCGCTTGGCGCGGTCATTGGAGCGCGAAGGTCTCAAAACTACCGCACTGCATGGTGATAAAACACAAGACGAACGCTTGAAGGCCCTCGAAGCCTTCAAACAAGGCGAGGTTGACTTGTTGGTTTGTACCGATGTTGCAGCCCGAGGTCTAGACATCAAAGACGTGCCAGCGGTGTTTAATTTTGATGTGCCATTCAATGCCGAAGACTACGTTCACCGCATTGGCCGCACAGGCCGTGCAGGCGCCTCTGGCTTGGCGGTCACGCTCGTCTCGCCTTCAGACACGCGCTTGGTGTCTGACATTGAAAAGCTCATCAAAACAAAACTTGAAGTTGAAACTTACCCCTTGGAAGATGATCGGTCTCGTGGCAATGCCAACGACGCACGCCGAGACGACAGGCGGGAAGATCGGCGCCCTGAACGCTTTGATCGTGGTACCGAGCGTGGTTCCGATCGTGGCTTTGAAAGGCAACGCGAAGCCGACGATTCCCGCGAACGCCGCAGCAGTTTCAGGCCCGCTCAAGCCTCAAAGGACCCCTTCTTTGAAAAGCCTTATGAAGCGCCTACGGCAGAGCAAGCCAGCGCGGCATCGTGGGAGGCCAGTGCCAAATCGGTTGCAAGCCGACCTGGCCTGTCTGCCAACATCAAGCCCAAGCGAAAAGTGGCGGCTTTGTTCAAAGGTGGCGAATAAGCCCTTTTGATCCGCTAAGAGATCCGCTCACGTTCTCCTGTCAAAATAAGGATTATGAAAATCCTATCTTTTGCCACGCTGGCATGTTGTTCAATTTCTGCCAGTCTGGCTTTTGCACAAACTGCAGCGCCCAATTCTGCGCCCACTGCGGCGCCCAACCCACCGATCCAAGACATGGGCCGGGTTGAAATTAAAAGCAACCGCGACAACATCACCGAAGAGCGGCGGCAATCCACGGCAGCCAAAATCGTGATTGGCCGTGAAGAATTGGACAAGCAGGGCGACAGTACCTTGGGAGAGGTGCTCAAGCGCTTGCCGGGTGTTACCGTTCAGGGCGCACCGGGCCGCGGGGGTGCCATTCGCATGCGCGGATTGGGCGGAGGCTATACCCAAATTTTGCTGGATGGCCAACGCGTGCCTCCTGGTTTTTCGATTGAATCCCTCACGCCAGAGATGGTTGAGAAGGTCGAAATCATGCGGGCCCCAACAGCCGAAACGGGCGCCCGGGCCATTGCTGGCACCATCAACATCATTTTGCGGGAAGGCCAGAAAGCCAATCCTGATGATTTGAAAGTAGGAACGTCTTTTGAAAATGGTCATCGCTCTGAGGGCGTGAATTGGATTCACAACATCAAGTCTGAGCCTTTGAATGGCAATTTGACGGTCTCCGCCATGAACTCTTGGCGACCTGAAGACGCTTTCACCGAAACAGATGCTGAGGTGCAAGGCATTGGCCGTCTGCCTGCAGTGTCTTCTCAGCGCGAACGTCAGAGTGTCAGTTTGGGACAGCGGCAAGGCCTGAACGCCAATGCGCGGCTCATGTGGCGCGGACAGGAAGGAAGGACACTCGTTTTGATGCCCTTCATGGTCTATTCTGAATTCAGCAGTGTTGGTAACACTGACCTTTCAGAAAAGCTTTCCCTCAACGGTGTCCCCCAACCCTTTGCCAATGACAGCGCCAAGACCAGCAACAACACCCGGTTTGCCATGACCAGGTTGAATGGACAATGGAATCAAAGATTTTCAGCAGACAGTCGATTTGAATTTAAGTTTGGCTTGGGGGAGTCCAATTACACCAGCCGATTCAACCAAGTGGCACAGGGCGGCACAGGTTTGTTTAACACCACGCAAGAGTCGCAAGGGTTCAAGGATTTGTCCCAATCCTGGAACGCCAAATTAACCCAGGTTTTGCGCAATGGCCACCAGTTGGTCAGCGGCCTTGAATTGGAAGGTGTGCGCAGAACCGAAGAGGCCGTTGCAGAAGTTTCTGACGATGCTGGCAACTTGCGGGCGCGAACGCAGCGCTGGGCCATTTATACCCAAGACGAGTGGACAGTCAATCCGAACTGGCGTGCACATGCAGGCATTCGCTATGAGAGCATTCTCACTGAAGGTACAACGCAAGAGGGAGACAAGCGCAATCAAAGTGGTGTGTTAACCCCGCTGATGCACGCAGTTTGGAAACCGCTGCCAGACAGCCGTGATCAGGTGAGGATGAGCTTGACGCGCAGCTACAAAACGCCCACCTTGTTCAATTTGGTGGCGCGCACAGCCCTCTCCCGTGAAGCCAATAGCCCAACCCGCCCTGATCGCATCGGCAATCCTGGCTTGAAGCCCGAATTGGCCACCGGCGTTGACATTGCCGTCGAACGTTATTTGGCCGATGGCGGTGTGCTCAGTGCCAACTTGTTTCGCCGCAACATCAGCGATTTGATTCGCTATGTCACCATCGAGCGCTACGACACCCTTTGGGCGCCGGGCCAAAGGCGGTTTGTTTCAAGCCCTCAAAATGTGGGTGATGCCATCACGCAAGGCTTGGAGTTAGAGGCCAAATTCAGACTGAATCAAGTTTGGTCTACAGCACCCGCGGTGGATGTGCGCAGCAATTTGAGCTTTTTTGGCTCTCGTGTGCTGGATGTCATGGGCCCCAACAACCGCTTGGATCAGCAACCCAGCATGACGGCCAACTTGGGTGCAGATTACCGCGTCCGTGCCATTCCTCTAAGCTTGGGTGGCAACATCAACTTCAATCCTGATTACACCACGCGGCGCACTGAGCAGCAGTGGGTCTACCAAGGGTCTAAACGTTTGGTGGACATCTATGGCTTGTGGCGATACTCACCCAATACTTCATTGCGCATGACCATCAGCAACCTCACACCACGCGACTACCTCACGGGTTCTACCTTTGTGGGCAGTGGGTTTTCAGAAACATCCAACACCCAAACGCGCAATTGGCAAAATGTTCAACTGCGCTTAGAGATGAAAATTTAAAAAGGAATTGTCATGAGCGTCAAAACAGCCGCCTGGTACGACAGCATGTACAACAATCGCGCCTTGGTGCCCGATCACGCCAAACACTTTGCTCTGTGGGCGGAGCGCTCTGCCAAAGCGCGCTCTTCCTACAAATGCAAGCTGAACATTGCCTATGGCGATGGTCCAAATGAAAGCTTGGACATTTTCCCTGCCCGTCAACCCAATGCGCCAGTGATTGTTTTCATTCATGGGGGCTATTGGCGCAGCCTAGATAAAGCAGATCACTCTTTTGTGGCACCGCCTTTGCACGATATGGGTGCTTGTGTGGTGGTGGTGAATTACGCACTGTGTCCAGGTACCGCCGATGCGCCAATCACCATTCCGGATATTGCCATGCAGATGGTCAAGGCAATGGCCTGGACTTGGCACCACATTGCAGAACATGGCGGCAACCCAAACCAAGTGACCGTGGCAGGACACTCTGCCGGCGGGCATTTGGCGGCCATGTTGCTCGCTTGTGATTGGCAGCGTGTTGACCCTCAAATTCCTGCGCACTGGATTCAAAAGGCGTTGTCAATTTCTGGTTTGTACGATCTCACACCCTTGAGCAAAACCCCCTTCTTGCAAGACTCTTTGAAACTCACGGCCAAGCACGCACAGATGGCCAGCCCAGCGCTTTGGCCTAGGCCCAAGAAGGGTGTTTTGTACACGGTGGCAGGGGGCGATGAAAGCCCAGAATTTTTGCGCAACAACCGCTTGATTCACCAAACTTGGGGCCCTCACACTGTACCTGTGTGCGAAGATTTGGTGGGCCTGAATCACTTCAGCATCGTCATGGACCTTGCAAAAAAAGGCACTCGATTGAATGCCTTGATGAAAGCCATGTTAGCCCTTTGATCTTTGGCGCTGCCATGCCGACCAAATGGGTGGCAGCAACAAGCAAATGGCCACAATGCTGAGCAGCGTGAAAGACATGGGCCGATCCCAGAACACGCGCCAGTGACCTTCGCCAATGGACAGGGCGTTGCGCATTTGGGCTTCCGCCAATGGCCCTAAGATCATGCCCACAATGACCGGCGCCACAGGAAAATCGCAGCGGCGCATGAGCGTGCCAAGCAGGCCAAAGCCATACATGATGAACAAGTCAAAACTGCTTTGGCGCATGCCATAAACACCGACCGTGGCAAAAATCAAAATACCGGCATAAAGCTGCGGCTTGGGAATTTGCAAAAGCTTGACCCACAAGCCAACCAGCGGCAGATTCAGCACCAATAACATGACATTGCCAATGTAGAGCGAGGCAATCAAAGCCCACACCAAGGTGGATGAGTTTTGGAACAACTGCGGGCCTGCCTGAATGCCGTAGTTTTGCAGAGCCGACAACAAGATGGCCGCTGTAACGGAGGTTGGAATCCCCAGCGTTAACAAAGGCACCAAGGTGGCCGTCACTGCCGCATTGTTGGCCGCTTCTGGACCGGCCACACCCTCAATGGCACCCGTTGTGCCAAACTCTTCTTGGTGCTTGGAGAGTTTTTTCTCTGTGGCATAACTTAAAAACGTAGGTATCTCGGAGCCACCGGCCGGAATGGTGCCAAAAGGAAAGCCGATGGCCGTGCCGCGAAGCCACGCGGGCCAAGATCTGCGCCACTCTAAGGGCGTCATTTGAGCCTTGGTGAGACGGTTCATGTCGGCACTGCTCTTGCCCTCATAAAGCGCGTTGTACATGACCTCTGAAACTGCAAACAAGCCAACTGCAATCAGCACTGTTTCAATGCCATCCATGAATTCTGGAATGTTGCCGGTGTAACGAACTTGACCCGAAATTTGGTCAATGCCAATCAAGCCCAATGCTAGGCCAATGAACAAAGCCGTGAGGCCGCGCACCGTACTTTGCCCCAAAACAGCACTTACCGTGATGAACGCCAAGACCATCATGCAGAAATACTCTGGCGGGCCTAACTTCACTGCAAATTCAGCCACCACCGGTGCAAACAAGGTGACCAAAATAGTGGCCAAAGTGCCTGCCACAAAAGAGCCAATGGCCGCTGTGGCCAAGGCTGAACCAGCGCGCCCACTTTTGGCCATCTTGAAGCCTTCGAGCGCTGTGACCATGGTGCCAGTTTCACCGGGTGTGTTGAGCAAAATGGAAGTGGTTGACCCGCCATACATGGCACCGTAGTAAATGCCAGCGAAAAAAATCATGGACGCAGTGGGCTCCACTTGCGCCGTGATGGGCAAGAGCATGGCCACTGTGACAGCTGGGCCTAAGCCGGGCAGCACTCCAATGGCGGTGCCCAGTGCGCAACCTACAAATGCCCAGAGCAAGTTGATGGGGGTTCCTGCTGTGGCAAATCCAGAAAGCAGATTGTTCCAAGTCTCTAGCATGCCTTGCTTTAACCTAGGCTTAAAGCCAAGGGGTGCCCGTTAAGTTGGGCAAATTGATGGCCAAGAACATCGTGAACAACCAAAAAACTGGCGCTGCAATGAGGAAACCCAAAACGCAGTCTTTGAGTGTTTGTGACAGATCGCCTGCGGGGTCACCTTGTGAGACGCGAAGTCCTCTGACCGCCAAAATAAAACAGATGGCGCAACTCACTACAAACCCAGCCACATTGATCAGTGCGGCATTGGCCAAAATGCCCGCCGAGACCCAAGCAAAAGCGTGCCAGTCGGCTTTCGCTGAACCGCTGGCTTCTGGCATGTTGCGGTAGCCACCCGTCATGGACTCCCAAATTAACCAAGCAGAACAGGCCGCCAAAAAAACCGCCACAACCCAAGGTAAAAAATTGGGGCCAACGCCCGCGTAGCCTGCTTCAGAGGAAATGCTGGTGGCACCCCACATCATGAGCACTGACAACACCAAGCCAGACAGACCGATGCCAATTTGGGTCGGGGAGGGCGGCTTGGGTTGGGACATAAGTGATTCACCTTAGGGTGAAAGCTTAGATCATGCCCGCCTTGACCATGGTGGCACGCAAGCTGGCGAATTCGCGATCGACAAAATCATCAAACTCTGGGTTGGGCATCCAAGCGGGCGTCCAGTTGTTCTTTGCCAAAGACTCAGTCCAAGACTTGGACTTGGTGGCTTTCAAAACCATGTCAGTCAGCGCTTTGCGCTGTGCAGCAGTGAGGCCAGCGGGTGCGTAAACACCGCGCCAGTTGCCAATGTCAATGTTGTAGCCTTGCTCGATCATGGTGGGGATGTCGATGCCCTTCAAGCGCTTGGCAGAGGTGACCGCTATCGGGCGCATCTTGCCGGTTTCGATGTACTGCTGAAATTCACTGTAGCCGCTGCCGCCAACCGTGACGTTGCCACCCAAAATGGCCGCCACCGCTTCGCCACCGCCGCGGAATGGCACGTAGTTGATTTTGGTTGCATCGACACCCACTTCGCGGGCCAACATGGCTGCCGCAATGTGCTCTGTAGAACCGCGTGAACCACCGCCCCACTTGACGCTGCCTGGGTCTTTTTTCATTTGCTCAACCACGTCCTTCATGGTTTTGAGCGGCGAGTTGGCGGGCACCACAAATACGTTGTATTCGCTGGTAAGGCGCGCAATGGGGGTGACCTTGTCCAGGCTCACAGGCGGCTTGCCTGTGATGATGCCGCCCAACATGACAGCGCCCATGACCATCAAGGAGTTGCCATCGCCTTTGGTGGCGTTGGCGTATTGGGCCAAGCCAATGATGCCGGCAGCGCCGCCCTTGTTTTCGTAGGAGACCGAGCTGGCCACGCCAGAGTCTTGCAGGGCTTTGCCCAAAGCGCGGCCTGTGGTGTCCCAACCGCCACCGGGGTTGGCTGGAATCATCATTTTGATGTTGGCGGCTGCCAATGAGGGCAGAGACAGGCTAGAACCTGCTGCCAAGGCCAAAACGGATTTGATGAACTGATCGCGACGCATAGTGTCTCCTTTGATTGCAAAATCGATGACTGATCATCTTCTTTTTAACTGTCATTTGACTGTCCAAAATCCTAGGGAAAGTACTAATCCCTGAACAGAAAGAAGACTTACATCAACAGGTGTTCGCCGGCGTTGTCGCCGCCCAGAATCACGTAGTTTACCTTGCGAATGTCCATGAGTTTGGTGCCGCCTGAGTAGCTGATGGAGCTTTGGGTGTCTTGTTCCATCTCAATCAGGGTGTTGGCCAGCTTGCCTTTGATGGGCTCCAAAATGCGCTTGCCTTCGACGTGCTTGTACTCACCCTTGTTAAAGTCGGATGCTGAGCCGTAATACTCTTTGTAGAGTTTGCCGTCCACTTCCACGGTGGCACCTGGCGACTCTTCGTGACCGGCCAACATGGAGCCAATCATGATCATGGTGGCGCCAAAGCGAATGCTCTTGGCGATGTCGCCGTGCTCACGAATACCGCCGTCGGCAATGATGGGCTTGGTGGCCACGCGTGCGCACCACTTCAAAGCCGACAATTGCCAACTGCCTGTACCAAAACCCGTTTTGAGCTTGGTGATGCAAACCTTGCCTGGGCCAATACCCACTTTGGTGGCATCGGCGCCCCAGTTTTCCAAATCGATGATGGCCTCGGGCGTGCCCACATTGCCAGCAATGATGAAAGACTTGGGCAGCTTTTCTTTGAGCGTGTGAATCATCTTTTGCACGCTGTCGGCATGGCCGTGTGCAATGTCGATGGTGATGTATTCGGGTTTGAGGCCCTCGGCCACCAATTGCTTGACGGTGTCGTAGTCGGGCGCTTTGACGCCTAAGGAAATGGAGGCGAAAAGACCCTTGGCATGCATGTCGCGTACAAATTTGACGTTGTCTAGGTCAAAGCGGTGCATGACGTAGAAGTAACCGTTTTGCGCCATCCAGGTGCAAATTTTTTCGTTCACCACCGTCTTCATGTTGGCCGGAACGACTGGGAGGCGGAATTGACGGCCGCCCAGCTCTACGCCGGCGTCGCACTCAGAACGGCTTTCCACGCGGCATTTGCGGGGAAGTAGCAAGACATTGTCGTAATCAAAAATTTCCATTTAACCAAGCTCCAAAAGGATCGTTGAAAGAACGAGTGAGCGCTTGGCTTGGCCGGTTTTGCCTGTCCTATTTTTGGACAAAAAAAACCGAGCGCAAGAATCTTGGGCCCGGTGGCTGATTCTACCCGTTTTGTTTTGAATTTTGCCAACAAGGCGTCAGGAGTTTCTACAATTGGGGAATGTATGACCAAACGCCCCTGCTGAACAACCTGAACCCTGAACAACTGCGGGCCGTGACACTTCCCTCTGAATCGGCCCTGATTCTGGCAGGGGCTGGTTCTGGCAAGACCCGGGTATTGACCACCCGAATTGCTTGGTTGTTACAGACCTCCCAAGTGGGCTCGGGCGGGGTTTTGGCGGTCACCTTTACCAATAAAGCAGCCAAAGAAATGATGCTCAGGTTGCAGGCCATGCTGCCTGTCAATGTCAGGGGCATGTGGATTGGCACTTTTCATGGTCTGTGCAACCGATTTTTGCGGGCCCATTACAAAATGGCCAACCTGCCCCAAACTTTCCAAATTTTAGACATGCAAGACCAGTTGTCGGCCATCAAACGTTTGTGCAAACAGCACAAGGTCGACGACGAGCGCTTTCCTCCTAAGCAATTGCAGTGGTTCATTGCGGGTTGTAAAGAAGACGGTATGCGCCCCAAAGACGTGGAAGTGCGCGACGATGAAACTCGCCGCAAAGTAGAGATCTACCAACTCTACGAAGACCAATGCCAGCGCGAAGGTGTGGTCGACTTTGGTGAGTTGATGTTGCGCTCGTTCGAATTGCTGCGCGACAACGACGCCATCCGCTTGCACTACCGCTCGCGTTTCAAGCATGTGCTGATCGATGAGTTTCAAGACACCAACAAGTTGCAATACGCCTGGATCAAAATGATTGCTGGCTTGCCCGCAGAGCATGGCAGTGCGGTGTTGGCTGTGGGTGACGATGACCAAAGTATTTATGCCTTCCGCGGTGCACGCGTGGGCAACATGGCCGACTTTGTGCGCGAGTTTGGTGTGCAGCATCAAATAAAGTTGGAGCAAAACTACCGCAGCTACAGCAATATTTTGGATTCAGCCAACGCCCTCATTGGCAACAACAAAAACCGCCTGGGCAAGAATTTGCGCACAGACCAAGGCGCCGGCGAGCCTGTGCGGGTGTATGAGTCCACCAGTGATTTTGCTGAAGCGAAATGGTTGGTTGACGAAGTTCGCCAATTGGTCAAAGGCGATGGCTTGACTCGCAAAGAAGTGGCCGTGTTGTATCGCAGCAATGCACAAAGCCGAGTGATGGAAACAGCACTCTTCAACGCGGGCGTACCTTACAAAGTGTATGGCGGTCTGCGATTCTTTGAACGTGCAGAAATCAAACATGCTTTAGCCTACTTGCGTATTTTGGAAAACCCCAACGACGACACCAGCTTCTTGCGCATTGTCAATTTCCCACCCCGCGGCATCGGGGCGCGCAGTGTGGAGCAATTGCAAGATGCTGCCAAAGGTTTGGGTTGCTCATTGCACGATGCAGTCAGCACCACTGCCGGCAAAGCGGGCGCCAAGCTGGCAGGCTTTGTGGCCATGATCGATGTGATGCGCGAACAAACGCCAGGCATGACCTTGCGTGAAATCATTGAAGTGGTGCTCGATAAAACGGGCTTGATTGAGCATTACAAAACCGAAAAAGAAGGCGCAGATCGCGTTGAAAACTTAGAAGAATTGGTGAATGCGGCAGAAAGCTTTGTGACGCAGGAGGGTTTTGGCCGTGACGCTGAAGCCACCGCTTCTGAGATGGCGCCCAATGCAGAAGATGGCGAAGTGATGTCGCCTTTGGCCGCTTTCTTAACCCATGCAGCGCTGGAGGCAGGTGACAACCAGGCGCAAGCTGGAGAAGATGCCATTCAGCTCATGACGGTCCACGCCAGCAAAGGCTTGGAGTTTGATGCGGTATTTATCTCGGGGCTCGAAGAAGGCTTGTTTCCGCACGAAAATTCCATGAACGACTACGACGGCTTGGAAGAAGAACGCCGTTTGATGTACGTGGCCATTACGCGTGCGCGCAAACGTTTGTATCTCAGCCATTCGCAAACCCGCATGTTGCATGGGCAAACCCGCTACAACCTCAAGAGCCGTTTCTTAGATGAATTGCCAGAGGAATGTCTTAAGTGGATCACCCCGAAGAATCCTGGCTTCGCGACGGGCTTGGGTGGGGGGTGGACGTCGCCTTCACAAGCCTTTCAGGCCAAACCAGCTTGGGGCCAAAGCAGCTTGGGTTCGGCAGAGACTTACAAAAGCCCCCCCGTGCCTGTGCAAAAATTGGAGCCTTCCCATGGCATCAAAGTGGCCATGAAAGTGTTTCACACCAAGTTCGGCGAAGGCAAAGTTTTGGCGGTGGAAGGCGCTGGCGCTGATGCGCGAGCCCAAGTGAATTTTCCAAGGCATGGCGTGAAGTGGTTGGCCTTGACTGTTGCCAAACTGACACCCGTTGAATGAATTGAATTTGAATAAGAGGACAAGATGAAAATTGAAAAAGACACCGTGGTCACTTTGAAATACAAAGTGTCCGATGCCCAAGGGAAAATTTTGGATGCAGCAGCAGAGCCCATGGCCTACTTGCATGGCGGTTATGAAAATACATTGCCTAAAATTGAAGAGGCTTTAGACGGACAAGAAAATGGGTATCAAACCACTTTGGTCTTGTCGGCTGCCGATTCATTTGGCGAGCGTGACGAAAGCTTGGTGCAAACCATGCCCAAAAAAGATTTTCCGCCAGGCGTGAAAGTGGGCGGTCAACTTCGGGGCAGAACAGCCGATGGTCGTGAAGCTGTATTCAATGTGGTGAAGATCAAGGGCGACACAGTCATGTTGGATGGCAATCACCCTTGGGCGGGTCAAACTTTGCGCTTCCAATTGAGTGTCACGGATGTGCGTCTTGCCATTCAAGAAGAAATTGAGCATCGCCATGTGCATGGTGCGCATGGCCACCACCATTGAATTTTTGAGCTACCGGATCGAATTGAAAAAGCCTGCAATTGCAGGCTTTTTCACGCTTGCGTTTCACTTCCTGGTGACGGTAAGTCAAAACAGTCTTTGACACTGAAATAGACCGATGTGAAAAACATCGCGGCCATCAGCAATGCACCGGGCATGAGGACTGCAGCTGACAAATCCTTGCCACCCAAGGCGCTGCTGATGGTCAAAATCAAGGTGGCACCAACGATGAACACAGCCAGCCAAGCCAGAAGGTAGACGGCAAACGCGCCCAAATTTCGCCAGCACGCGACAGCACTGAAAAACATGCTTTTTAAGGGCGGGACACCATGCCAATGAACCAGCGCGGGCGCATGCCAAAAGAGCATGGACAAAGGAATGTACAAAATGGTGGCAAACCACATGGCTATTTGAAAATCTGGGTCATTGACCACTTCGGGCGTGATGGGTGCGTTGGTCAAATAAACTTTGGCGAAGTCGCCGCCATCAATGAGTGCAGAGAGGGCCATCACAGCCAGAAAACTCACCGCATACATGCCCCCTAAAACCAACATGGCTTTGAGGCGTTGCTGCCCAGCTCGAAAAGCCACCATCAAAACGGTGGGCATGGGAAATTTGCCCGAGGCCGCTTGCTCGGTGGCAACCATGAGGCCCAAAGTTGCTGCCGGCAAAATGAGCAAAGCCAAAGCTGCGCCCAATACAGGGACCATGGACAACAAAGAAACCCAAGCGATGAACAAAAAGAACAAGCCTGTGAAGGCCAGAGGCTGCCGCCAGAACGTGCGGATGCCCTGCTTGACCCAGGTCACGCCTTGTTTGGCTGGAACAATATTGAGGTTCATGCTTTGAGCTTAAAGGGCGAATGTGAACGAGCTCGCAATACCCGTTCGAAGTGGGTGGGATCGTGCGGCTTCAACATGGCCGCGTCTCGGGGTAGGTGGTAGTCCCAAAGTCTGGAAATCCAAAAGCGCAATGCGCCTGCACGCAGCATGGCCGGAAGCAATTGTCTTTCTGCAGGACGCAATGGGCGAACTGATTGATAGGCATCTAGCATGGACGCTGCACGATCTGGTGCGTGTTGGCCAGTTGCTAAGTCGATGCACCAATCGTTCAGGCACACAGCCAAGTCGAACAACCATGTGTCGACGCCTGCAAAGTAAAAGTCAAACAAGCCGGTTAATGCGTTCCCATCAAACATCACGTTGTCGCGAAACAGGTCGGCATGAACAGGGCCCTTGGGCAGAGCTTGGTAGGCTGCGCCATTGGCAATGTGATTTTGGTAGGCCAATTCACTTTGGAGAAGGCTGGCTTGGGCTTCATCCAAGTGGGGGAGAACCACCGGCACGGTGTCGTTCCACCAGGCTAGGCCGCGCAAATTGGGTTGGCTTCGGTTGTAGTCTTCGCCTGCAATGTGCATGCGCGCCAACATCTCGCCAACCGCTGCGCAATGAACCGCTTCTGGCGCTAATTGACTTTGGCCAGACAAACGGTTGACGACGGCTGTAGGCTTTGTATTCAGGGTGTGCAAGATGTCGCCATCTCGGTTGGCTGCTGGATTGGGCACCGGAATGCCTTTTTCAGCCAGATGCTTCATGAGGAACAAATAAAAGGGCAGCTGCTCGTGATTCAGGCGTTCAAACAGGGTGAGCACATATTCGCCGAGATCGGTGGAGGCGAAATAGTTGGTGTTTTCAATGCCACCCTCAATACCCCTTAACGCCGTGAGTTCGCCTAGGCCCAATTGGGACATGAGCAATGCAGCCTGCTCTTGGGTGACGGGCGTAAAAACAGCCATGGCTTAGCGCTTGGTCAAAAGGGTGAAAATTGAGCCCGAAGGCATGGCAACATGCATGCTGAGATTGTAGAGGGTGTTGATGCCAAATTTGACCACCATGGGCTCGGCAAATATGGCTGAGGAGAGGCACAATTGGGGCATGAGTGACAAGAAAACCCTTTTGCTGGTAGATGGTTCCAGCTATCTCTACCGAGCCTTTCATGCCATGCCCGATTTGCGGGCCGTGCCAGGTGACCCCACCAGCCCAGCCACTGGGGCCATTCGCGGCATGATCAACATGATGGAGCGACTGCGCAAAGACATCCCCGCAGACTACGCGGTGTGTGTGTTTGATGCCAAGGGCCCGACCTTCCGCGAAGAAATTTATCCTGAGTACAAACAAAATCGCAGTCCCATGCCGGACGATTTGCGTTCGCAAATTGAGCCGATTCACGAACTGGTTCGCTTGATGGGCTGGAAGGTTTTGAATGTGCCGGGCGTTGAAGCCGATGATGTCATTGGCACGTTAGCCGCTGTGGGTTCTTCTCATGGCATCGAAGTGATTGTGTCCAGTGGCGATAAAGATTTGGCGCAACTGGTGAACCAGCACATCACCATCATTGACACCATGAACGGCAAGCGTCGCGATTTGGTTGGTGTGCAGGAAGAATTTGGCGTTCCGGCCAGCTTGATGCTGGACTATCAAATTTTGGTGGGTGACACCGTTGACAATGTGCCCGGCGTGCAGAAGGTGGGGCCTAAAACGGCAGCCAAATTGTTGCTGGAATATGGCTCTTTGGACAATTTGATGGCCAATGCGGATCAAATCAAAGGTGTGGTGGGTGAGAACCTGCGCAAAGCCGTTGATTGGTTGCCTACTGGCAGACAACTTTTGAAAATTCGCACCGATTGCGATTTGAATGCCTATGTGCCTGAGTTGCCTTCGCTCGAAACCATTCGTTTGGCACCGCCGCATGAAACTGACTTGTTGAACTTCTACGAAAAGTTCGGCTTCAAAGGTTTGGTCAGAAGCCGCGGTGCAGGTGCGTCGGAGCCTTCAGGCAAGTCAGCCAAGCCTGCATTTGTGCCCATGGACGATTTGTTCGCAGAACCCGAACCCGTGGTCACAGTCACAGGCGATAAACACTACGAATCTATTTTGACTTGGGCGCAGTTCGACGCTTGGTTGCCCAAACTGGAAGCCGCTGAGTATGTGGCCATTGACACTGAAACCACCTCTCTTGATGCCATGCGCGCCGATTTGGTGGGCATCAGTTGGAGTGTCAAGCCTAGCGAGGCGGCCTACTTGCCTTTGCGCCATGACGGCCCCGATGCACCTTTGCAATTGCCCATGAACGAAGTGCTGACCAAGCTCAAACCTTGGCTCGAAAACCCACTCAAACTCAAAGTGGGTCAGCACATCAAATACGACCGTCATGTGTTTGCCAATGTGGGCATTGAAGTCCACGGCTATGCCCACGACACCATGCTGCAAAGTTATGTCCTCGAAGTGCACAAGCCCCACAGCTTGACCAGCCTGGCTTTGCGCCACGTGGGCCGCACGGGCATCACTTACGAAGATTTGTGCGGCAAGGGTGCTCATCAAATTTCGTTTGCGCAAGTGGATGTAGACAAAGCATCAGAGTATTCATGTGAAGACTCTGATCAATGTTTGGATGTGCATGGCGTGCTCTGGCCTCGTATTCAAGCCGATGCCAAACTGCGCGCTGTTTATGACATTGAAATTGCCACCAGCGAAGCCTTGTTTCGCATTGAGCGCAATGGGGTGTTGATTGATGGCCCGACACTGGCCGCGCAAAGCCAAACCTTAGGACAACGCATCTTGCAATTGGAAACGGAAGCTTATGAAATTGCCGGTCAGCCCTTCAACTTGAGCAGTCCAAAGCAATTGGGAGAGATCTTTTTTGACAAGCTGGGTTTGCCCGTCATCAAGAAAACAGCCACAGGTGCGCGAAGTACCGATGAAGAAGTGCTTGAGAAGTTGGCAGAGGACTATCCTTTGCCTGCGCGCATTTTGGAACACCGCAGTTTGTCCAAACTCAAAGGCACCTACACCGATAAGTTGGCCCAAATGGCCTTGCCTAGAACGGGCAGGGTCCACACGCACTACGCGCAGGCTGTGGCAGTCACCGGGCGTTTGTCTAGCAACGATCCCAACTTGCAAAACATTCCCATTCGCACCGCCGAAGGCCGTAAAGTGCGCGAAGCCTTTGTGGCACCTGCTGGCAGTTTGATTGCCAGCGCCGATTACTCGCAAATTGAACTGCGCATCATGGCCCACCTCAGTGGCGATGAAGCTTTGTTGCGTGCCTTTCACCAAGGTCTGGATGTGCACAAAGCCACGGCCGCCGAAGTGTTTGGCTTAACGCCCGATCAAGTCTCGAGTGAGCAACGCCGCTATGCCAAAACCATCAACTTCGGTTTGATTTACGGCATGAGTGCCTTCGGTTTGGCCAAAGCTCTCGGTATTGACAACGGCGCTGCTAAAAATTACATCGAGCGCTACTTCCAACGTTTTGCGGGTGTGAAGCGCTACATGGACGAAACACGCGAGCAAGCCAAATCGCAAGGCTATGTGGAAACCGTGTTTGGCCGGCGTTTGTATTTGCCAGAAATTAATTCGCCCAATGGACCAAGGCGCGCTGGTGCAGAACGCGCGGCCATCAATGCGCCGATGCAAGGCACAGCAGCTGATTTGATCAAGCTCTCGATGATTGCCGTGCAAGCGGGCATAGACCGCGAGCAGCGCAAAACCAAAGTGATCATGCAGGTGCACGATGAATTGGTGTTTGAAGTGCCCGAAGCTGAAGTGGAATGGCTCCAAGTTGCGGTGCCCCAATGGATGGCCGAAGTGGCTGAACTCAAAGTTCCTTTGCTGGCAGAAGTGGGTGTCGGTTTGAATTGGGATCAGGCTCACTAAAGCCGCATTCAGATTGAGCACCGCAAGCCTTGAGTTTGATTCAATGAAGAACAGCATTCGAAAATTTCAAAACGCATTGAGTGATGCCGAGCGACAAGTTTTGCAGTTGTGCTTGCAAGAAGCCATGCAAGCCGTGCCCGAAGAGGCCGTGTCTTGGTATTTGGGTGATGCCCCTTCACCCACGGGCTACCTCAAACCAGAACATGCCAAGGTGCTTTTGAGTTTGCGACAAGACTGGCACACAGTGCCGCAGGGTCTGCGTTGGGACACCCCTGAAAAAACGCATGCCTCAAGAAGCTCGGCACTGGCCAAGTTGGCCGCCGAATTGCGTGATCTTGGCCATGTGACGGGCTGGCGAAATGAAAAGTTCAGCTATTGGCCCGATGCCACTATTCTGGCCAACGGCCATCCCATGGAGCCCACCGACAAGCTGGCTGCCGCGTTTGAAATGGAACGTGCCGCTTACCGATTTTTTGGTTTGCGAGCACACGCCGTGCATGTCAACGGATTCACCGAAGATGGCTCTATGTGGTGTGGACGCCGCTCCTTCGCCAAGGCCACCGACCCTGGCATGCTGGACAACATGGCCGCGGGAGGCTTGACTGTGGGAGAGTCATTGCAAAGCTGTGGCGTGCGCGAAATGGCAGAAGAAGCCGGCTTGTCTGAGGCGCTGGCGCTAAGTGCTGTAGCGCAAGGCCAAGTGACCACCTGCCGAGCAGTGCCCCGCGGTTGGCACTATGAAACCCTGTGGGTCTACAACTTGTTGATGCCCGCTGATGTGCAACCGGTGAACCAAGACGGCGAAGTGGCTGAATTCAGTTTGCTTTCGCCTCAGCAAGTGGTTCAAGCCATTGCCGAAAAGCGCATGACCGTGGATGCGGCCTGCGTGCTGGCCCACGCAGTTTTACATGCGTGCGGCCTTCAAGAAGTCGTGCAGGATGGGACTGTCGTCCAACGTGCCTTGTGATGCTTGGTGAAACTCTGGATGCCATTGAATGGCGGCCACATAGGCTTTGCCTTGCAGACGGATGGCCTCGGGTATTCTGTCATGGGGGCAATAGGCCTCTATTTCAAAATTGGGTGCCAGGTCTTTGATGCCTTGGTGGTGAATGCTATTGACCTTGGCCGATTGAGCGCCGCCAAGCAGTTTGGACAATTGACTGTTGGCCACAAATTGCACGTCATGAAGATTGCGGTCATACAGGTCTGCGTCGCGATGCACGAGGGCTTCAGGCCGTTGTGTGGCAATGTCTTGGTACAAGGTGCCACCAAAAGCCACGTTGATAATTTGAAGCCCGCGGCAAATGCCCAGAACTGGCTTTCCCGCTTTCACAAACGCTTCGATCAGACCCTTGTCGTATTCATCCCGGATGCGGTCACCTTCCCAGCGCGGGTCAAGGGCGGTTTCGCCATAACTGCCTGGCCAGACGTCGCTGCCACCCATCAAGACCAAGGCGTCTAGCCATTCTGCATAGTGATTAAGTTGCACATCGCCTATTTGGGTGTTGCCTTCTGGCGAAGGGATCATGACCGCCAAGTCGCCTTGCGACATGATCCAGTGCGCCACCGACTGTTCGATGTATTGCAGGGTTTTGCCCTTGAAAAGGGAGCGCTCTTCGTTGGGATGAAAAAAGCAGGCTGAAACGCCAACTTTCAGTCGATTTGAAGTTGCAGTCATGTTCGTTGATCTTTAAAGAGGAAAAATTGACTGTTGTAGATCATAGACCCGTTGAACTGGTTTGAAATTCCCCTGAGATGGCGACAGGCATAATCATGCTTTTGCACAGTCTCCTGAGTTGATGAAACTTGGGTGGAAATTTGAATGACTTTATTGGCAATATTGTTGGGAACCTTGGCTGCTGGAATTGGCAGTGTTTGGTTGGCAGCCTGGCTTAGTTTTGGTATTGTCAGCCGCTACACACAGCACATGCTCAGCTTGGCCGCTGGCGCTTTGTTGGCCACGGCGTTCCTGCATCTCTTGCCTGAAGCCTTTGAAGCGGGTGTTGAGCCGCACAATCTGTTTGCCACCTTGTTGTTTGGCTTGCTGTTTTTTTTCTTGCTCGACAAAGCTGAGTTATGGCACCACGGCCATGAACATCACCATGGGGATGCTCAGCATGATCACAATGATGACCCCGATCATCATCACTCAGAGCACGCGCATCATCACCATCACCATCACGCCAACCATGCCAAGCCTGTGCCCGGCAGTTGGGCCATTTTGGCGGGCGACAGCGTGCATTGTTTTGGCGATGGCATCTTGATTGCCTCGGCCTTCTTGGTTGACTTGCGTTTGGGCATTGTGGCGGCCTTGGCCGTCCTGGCCCACGAAGTGCCTCATCACATGGGCGATTTGGTGGTTTTGCGCGAGGGCTCCCAAAGCCGACAAACTGCTGTGCTCAAGGTGTCCATGGCAGGCGCGATCACCGCCTTGGGTGGCGTTGCTGGCTTCGCACTGCTAGAGCAGTTGCACGGCATCTTGCCCTACATGTTGGCCATTGCCAGCAGCAGCTTCATTTATGTGGCCTTGGCCGATCTCATTCCGCAACTCCAAAAGCGTCTGAGCTCTCGCGAGACTGCGGCTCAAATTGTGTGGCTGCTATCAGGCATTGCGTTGGTCAGCGGTGTGAGTAGCTTGGCACACTCCTTCGCCTTTCACTGACGCCCTCAAGCGCTGAATGGGTTTTAAGACTTGGCGCAGGGCAAGCCAGGTGTGCCGCTCCACTCGCTCCAACTGCCAGGGTACAAGCGCGTAGAACCCAAGCCTGCTAGTTCCATGGCCAACAAATTGGGCAGAGTGCTAACACCGCTGCCGCAGTAATGCACCACCGATTCTGGCTTTCGTCCAGCCAACAATTTTTCAAACTCAGCCCGAAGAACATCAGCTGATTTGAAAAAACCATTGGCGTCTAAGTTCTCGGCAAAGGGTCTGTTCAATGCGCCAGGAATGTGCCCTGCAACAGGGTCAATGGGCTCCATTTCGCCGCTAAAACGCACAGCACTTCTTGCGTCAATGAGGGTCGCCTCAGGATGTCCGACTTGAGGTGCCAATTGCGCAGTGCTCAACCATTCACGCAGTGCAGGCTTCAATTCAAATGTCGTCGGCTGAGCGGGCTTGGCTACAGGTGCACCCGATTCAACAGAACCGCCAACAGCTTGCCAAGCCTGCAAACCGCCATTCAAAACGGCCACTGCATCGTGGCCGAGCCATTTCAATATCCACCAAAGACGCCCACAGTAGTTGGCCCCATTTCGGTCATAAACCACGGCCTGCATGTTGTTTTGAAAACCCAAGCCACCAAGCCATGCAGCCAAAGACTCTCTGGTGGGCAGGGGGTTGCGTCCGCCATTCACTGCAGAGCCATCGCGGCTGCTGAGGTTGCGATCGAGATGCGCTTGTTGGGCGCCTTGGATGCGCACGGTGGAGAACATGATGTCGGCCATTTCAGGTTTCATCAACTCAAAACTGCAATCGAAAACCATGAGAGGCTGGCCTGAAGCTTGAAGGGCTTTGAGTTGTTCTGCAGATATCAAGGTGGTGTACATGTTGGTTCCTTCCATTCAATATTTTTCAGTGTTGACCTTGCCCAGGCTTCGGTCTCTGAGAGCAGTGGCTGCAATGCCGCTTATCATAATGATACAAATTCCGGCCCAACCCATAAAGGGTATTTGATCGCCAAATAAAAACAAGCCAAACAAGGCGGAGAACACAATGCCAGAGTATTGCAAATTGGCCACCAACATGGTGGCGCCATCGTTGTAGGCGCGGGTCATGCACCATTGGCCCAATGCGGCCAAAATGCCAATGGGCAACAACAGCCAAGCTTCTGACCAAACCCATTCGCTGGTGCCAGTGAACAGCATGACCAAAGCGCCAGAGACAGCGGCTGCCAATGAAAAGTAAAACACGGTGCGCTCAACGGGCTCGCCCTCTCTGCCAAGTTCAGCCACTTGGATGTAGGCCATTGCGGCAATCATGCCGGAGAACAAGCCAACCAGTCCCGCAAACACTTGGTTTTGTTCGATGGTGGGCCTGAGGATCATGACCACACCCAAAAAGCTGATGACCACACAGAGCACAACGGGAAACTGTCGCATCACATCTTGGCGCTTGCCGTTCCAAATTGTGGCACCCACCAAAAATGCAGCAACCCAGATACCGCTCATGTAGTTCAAGGTCATGGCCGTAGCCAAAGGCAAATACGCAATGGCATAAAACCATGCCGCCAAAGAAACCACCCCAGTGAACGCACGCCAAGTGTGCATTTTGGGCACCCTTGTTTGAAGCGAGATACTTTGGCGCTGACAGGCAATGGCCATGAGCAGGGCGCCAATGACGCCGCGGTAGAAAACCAATTCAAATGTGCTGAAGTGCTCCGCCGCAAACTTCACACACACACTCATGGTTGAGAAAAACAGCGAAGCTAAAACCATCCATAACGCTTGCATTCAGCTTAGTCGCTTGAAGCTTCGTTCACCGGTGTGCTCATCTTGTTGCGATACCACTCATGGAAGTGTTGCATACCGTCTTCCATGGGACTTTGATACGGTCCTACTTCATTGTCACCGCGCTGCATCAAGGCTTTGCGGCCAGCATCCATGCGCTCTGCAATTTCGTCGTCTTCGATGCAAGTTTCCATGTAGGCGGCTTTTTGGGCTTCGACGAATTCACGCTCAAATGCAACGATTTCTTCAGGGTAATAAAACTCCACCATGTTCAGAGTTTTCTCTGGGCTAATGGGGTGAAGTGTCGACACCGTGAGCACATGCGGATACCACTCCACCATGATGTGAGGGTAGTAAGTCAGCCAAATGGCGCCGTATTCAGGCACAGCCCCTTGTCGATAAGCCATGAGCTGTTTTTGCCAGCGTTCGTAGACGGGGCTGCCTGCCTTGCCCAAGCGGTTGGCAATGCCCACGGTTTGCACTGAAAACTCTTTTTTGAATTGCCAGCTCAGGTCGTCGCAAGTGACGAAGTTGCCAAGGCCGGGGTGGAAGGGCTCAACGTGGTAGTCCTCGAGGTAAACCTCGATGAAGGTTTTCCAGTTGTAGTTGCATTCGTGCAACTCAATGTGCTCGAGCTTGAAGCCCGAGAAATCCAATGCGGCGCGTGGCCCCATGCCGGCCAAGTCGGCTTCAATGTCGCGTCCATTGTCTTCAAACAACAAGCCATTCCAATCGCGCAGCGGGTAGTTTTTGAGATTGAGGCAGGGGTCTTGCGCAAAATGTGGGGCACCCAAAAGTTGACCTTGTGGGGCATAGGTCCAGCGGTGCAAGGGGCACACAATGTTGCCGCCTGCGCTGCCTTTTTGCTGCGTGTTAAGAGACCCACGACCTTGCAACATCACAGCTTGGCGATGTCGGCAAATGTTGGAGATCAGCTCAATGCCATGCTGAGATCGAACCAAGGCTCGACCGCCAGCTTCTTGGGGCAGGGCGTGGTAGTCCCCGATGTCTGGGACGGACAATTGATGGCCCACATAACGCGGACCTTGCTGAAAAATGGTTTTCAGCTCGCGCTGAAACAGCGCTTCATCAAAATAGCTTGAAACTGGTAGTTGGCTTGAGGCCTGCTGCAGTTGAAGACTTAAATCAGACATTGGTGACCTGACCTAGAGACTCCCCCTATAAAGGGGCAGGAACAATGCGTGAAGCCAAAGGCTTTGACGCGAAAAAAACGGACCTAAGCCCGCGGTGAATTTGGGATTGTACCCTCAGGTCAGCAAAATTGGGCTGAAGTCGACCTAAAATGGCTTCTTTAAGCCCCAAATTTGCCATGCCCAAAGCCACTTCTTCACCAGACAAAGCACCGGCCGAACAGGCTCTGCCCGCCAGTTATGAAGAGGCGGTTCAAGAGTTGGAGCAATTGTTGGCCAAATTGGAATCAGGTCAGCTGCCCCTAGACCAATTGTTGAGCCATTACCAAAGAGGCGCCAGTCTTCTGGCTTATTGCCGCGAACGATTGGCCGCCATTGAAAATCAAATCAGTGTGTTGGATGAAGGGACCTTGAAACCTTGGGATGGCGCATGAGTTCTTTCAATTCAAACAACTTCGATTTCAAGGCATGGTCTGTAGAGCGCCTGACTCAGGTAGAGCAGGTGCTCAAGCACGGAATTGATGCCCATGCTCCCGCAGGTTTGGGAGAAGCGATGCGCTATTCGGTTTTGGATGGCGGTAAGCGCTTGAGGCCATTGTTGGTGTTGGCTGCCGCAGAAGCTGTGGGGGTTGATTTAGAGGCCGCCACAGTGTCTGATCAACCCAGTTCTTTGGCCGCACTGCGAGCTGCTTGTGCAATTGAATTGATCCATGCTTACTCTTTGGTTCACGATGACATGCCCTGCATGGACAACGATGTGCTGCGCCGAGGCAAGCCAACGGTGCATGTGAAATATGGCGAAGCGCAAGCTTTGCTAGCGGGTGATGCTTTGCAGGCACTGGCATTTGAATTTTTAACCCCCCAAGACGGCAGCACCGAGGTGGCTGTGCAGTCCGCGCAGGTGTCTTTGTTGGCTCGGGCTTCGGGTTATCAAGGCATGGCGGGTGGCCAGGCCATCGATTTGGCCAGCGTGGGTGTGCCCTTGAACGAAAGCCAATTGCGTCAAATGCATCGCCTCAAAACGGGAGCACTGCTTCTTTGCAGTGTGCAAATGGGTGCTGTGAGTGCAGGCAAACTATCCAGCCAGATCTTTGATGCTTTGAGCCAATATGCACAGGCCTTGGGTTTGGCTTTTCAGGTGGTGGATGACATTTTGGATGTCACCTCTGACTCCGCCACTTTGGGCAAAACAGCGGGCAAAGATGCGGCGGCCGATAAGCCGACCTATGTGTCTCTCATGGGTTTGGCGCAAGCTCAACAATTGGCTGCCAAGCTCTACTCAGACTCCCTGGCAGCACTTGACGCCAGTGGCTTGAACATCACGGCCACTGCAGCCTTGCGCGCATTGGCCACGCAAGTGGTGCAACGGAAAAATTAAACATGCTTGAATCGATTCACTCTCCCGCTGACCTTCGAAAACTACAGCGCGGCGACTTACCCCGTTTGGCGGCTGACGTGCGCCAGTGCGTCTTGGACAATGTGTCTCAAACTGGGGGCCACCTCAGCTCCAATTTGGGCACTGTGGAGCTCACGGTGGCGCTGCATTACGTGTTCAACACACCCGAAGACCGCATCGTGTGGGATGTGGGCCACCAAACTTATCCTCACAAAATTTTGACGGGCAGGCGCGAGCGCATGCCAACGCTTCGTCAATTGGGGGGCCTGTCTGGTTTTCCGCGCCGCGATGAAAGCGAGTACGACACCTTCGGTACCGCGCACTCTTCCACCAGCATTTCGGCGGCGCTTGGCATGGCCATTGCAGCGCGCCAAAAGGGTGAATCACGCCACGCCATTGCCGTCATTGGCGATGGCGCCATGACCGCAGGTATGGCCTTTGAAGCCATGAACAACGCGGGCATTGAAGACTGCAAATTGTTGGTCATCTTGAACGACAACGACATGTCCATCAGTCCGCCAGTTGGCGCACTGAACCGCTACTTGGCACAACTGATGAGCGGGCGCTTTTACTCCACTGCCAAAAGCATGGGCAAAAATGTTTTGAAAGGCGCGCCGCCGCTATTTGAGTTGGCCAAACGCTTTGAACAGCATGCCAAAGGCATGGTGGTGCCGGCTACCATGTTTGAGCAATTTGGTTTCAATTACATCGGCCCCATCGATGGGCACGATTTGGATTCACTCATTCCTACCTTGGAAAACATCAAGCACTTGCAAGGCCCTCAGTTTTTGCATGTGATCACCAAAAAAGGGCAGGGTTACAGGCTGGCCGAAGAAGATCCTGTGAACTACCACGGCCCCGGCAAGTTCGATCCCAAAGTAGGCTTGGTGCCTGCTGTCAAGCCAGCTAAACCTTCCTTTATGCACATCTTTGGCCAATGGCTTTGTGACATGGCTGCCGCCGACAAGCGTTTGGTGGGCATTACGCCCGCCATGCGCGAGGGCTCTGGCATGGTGGAGTTTCACAAGCGCTTTCCAGATCGTTATTACGATGTGGGCATTGCCGAGCAACATGCCATCACTTTTGCGGCGGGCTTGGCCTGTGAGGGCCTCAAGCCCGTAGTGGCCATTTACTCCACCTTCTTGCAGCGCGGCTACGACCAACTGATTCACGACGTGGCCTTGCAAAACTTACCGGTGGTATTTGCCTTGGACCGTGCGGGCCTGGTGGGTGCCGATGGTGCCACGCATGCTGGCGCCTACGACATTGCTTATTTGCGTTGTATTCCCAATATGTCTATTGCTTGTCCCAGCGACGAGCGCGAGTGCCGTTTGTTGCTAAGCACAGCCTACGCGCAAAACCATCCGGTGGCCGTGCGTTATCCCCGAGGTGCAGGGGTCGGTGCTGCGGCAGGTACCGACTTAGACACGGTACCCTTGGGCAAAGCAGAGCTTCGCCGCGAAGGTGCTGGCGTGTGTATCTTGGCATTTGGCACCTTGCTTTATCCTGCGCTTGAGGTAGCTGAGAAACTGAACGCCACCGTGGTGAACATGCGCTGGGCCAAGCCTTTGGATGAAACCATGATTTTGCAAATGGCTGCCAAACACACCTGTTTTGTGACGGTTGAAGATGCGTGCGTGATGGGGGGTGCGGGCAGCGCTGTGGGTGAGTTCTTGCAAAAATCAAAGCTGCTCAAGCCCTTGTTATCATTGGGCTTCCCAGACCAGTTCATTGAACACGGT
>CANKOT010000013.1 GCA_947484245.1 Comamonadaceae bacterium | reverse complement strand
TCGAGGTAGCTGCGGCGCATTTCCTCTTCTAGACTAATAGGAAGGGTTTCTTTGGCAAACTGGGTCATGAGGGGTCAGGCGCACTGGGTGAAAGACTGTCATTTTAGGTCCAAAGAGTGTCGTTGATTCGCAACACATTCACCTGATTGATAAGTTGGCAGACATGGGCTTTTCCGCAAATTGGGGATTTGACCCAGAGCTATGGCACAATGATTTCAACGTTTTGGGTGATGGTCATTCAAATCGTCTCTTTTCTCGCAGGATGTCTGCGGTATTAATCCCCATGAGGAGAACCATGAAAAAATTCAACAAAGTGGCATTGGTGTTGGCTTCAGTCACCTTGGCAAGCGCAGCAAGTGCTCAAACCGTAGACAACTGGCGCGACAGTGCTGGTACAGCTTGGAAAAACGGCACAGCTGATCTCTGCTGGAGAGACGCTACCTGGACACCTGCTACAGCCGCTGCTGGTTGCGACGGCGCCATTGTTCCGCCAAAAGCTGCTCCTGCTCCTGCGCCAGCACCTAGAGCTGCTGCACCCGCACCCGCACCAAGAGCTGCCGCTCCCGCACCAGCACCAGCACCAGCACCAAGACCACCTGCACCACCACCAGCTGCGGCCACCAAAGTGACTTACGCTGCTGACACCTTCTTTGACTTTGACAAATCAGTTTTGAAAGCTGACGGCAAAGCCAAGTTGGATGATTTGGTTGGTAAAGTCAAAGCCATCAACCTCGAAGTGATCATTGCTGTGGGTCACACTGACGCTACCGGCGCTGACGCTTACAACCAGAAGTTGTCTGTCAAGCGTGCAGACGCTGTCAAGGCTTATTTGGTGACCAAAGGTATCGAGAAAAACCGTGTTTACACTGAAGGCAAGGGCGAAAAGCAACCCGTTGCAGACAACAAGACTGACTCTGGCCGTTCTAAAAACCGCCGTGTGGAAATCGAAGTTGTGGGTACACGCCCCAACAAGTAATCTTGAATGCAGTTGTTCCACTCAATTGCATCAGATTATTAAAAGCCTCCTTCGGGAGGCTTTTTTACTTTCGGAGACAATGTCGGCTATGACTTCACAAACTAACCACTCACAATTTTCTTCATCCAATGTGGATCCAGCCGAACTGGCCAAATTTTCTGACTTGGCGCACCGTTGGTGGGACACTGAAAGTGAATTCAGGCCCTTGCATCAAATCAATCCTTTGAGGTTGAACTGGATTCAGACGCTCGTGCCACTGGCGGGCAAGAAAGTGCTTGATGTCGGTTGTGGCGGCGGCATCTTGTCAGACGCGATGGCGAGACAAGGCGCTCAAGTGTTGGGCATTGATTTGGCTGTCAAGTCACTCAAAGTAGCGCAGTTGCATGCATTGGAAGCAGAGACACATGGTGTTCACTACCAAGAAATCAGCGCAGAAAATTTGGCAGCACAGCAAGCAGGCCAGTTTGATGTCGTCACATGCATGGAAATGTTGGAGCACGTGCCCGACCCTGCAGCAGTTGTCAAGGCGTGTGCTCAATTGGTGAAGCCTGGGGGCTGGGTTTTCTTTTCAACCCTGAATCGCAATCCAAAATCGTTCTTGTTTGCCATCGTTGGCGCCGAGTATGTGCTCAATTTGTTGCCAAAGGGCACTCACGAATACGCCCGCATGATCAAACCCAGTGAATTGGCCGATTGGGTGCGCGCTGAAGGTCTTTCATTGAATCAAATGAAAGGGATGGGCTACAACCCTTTCACTCGAATTTACGCCATGAACTCTGACACGGACGTGAACTATTTGATGGCCACTCAAAAGCCATTGGATCTGTGAAAGTTCAAACCATCCATGATGCAGTTTCAAAACATTCAGGCGGTCTTGTTTGACCTCGATGGCACCCTCATTGACAGTGCGCCAGACTTGGGGGCGGCCGTCGACAAGATGCGAGTAGACCGCGGCATGCCTTCCTTGCCGCTGCTGCATTACCGGCCCATGGCTGGCGCAGGCGCAAGGGGCATGATTGGTTTGGCATTTGGTTTCACACCCGAGCATCCTGAATACGACGCACTGAAAGAAGAATTTTTTTGCAATTATGAAAATTGCATGACCCAAAGAACGTTTGCATTTGAAGGTGTTTCAAAAATGATCGAGGCCCTGGTATCAGCCAAATTGCCTTGGGGCGTTGTGACCAACAAATCCAAGCGTTTTGCCGAGCCGCTCACGCAAGGCATGTCACTTTTTGAGACGGCGGCAGTGGTCATCAGTGGCGATACCACGCCTCACGCCAAACCGCATCCTGCGCCCTTGCTGGAAGCGGCCAGGCGTTTGGGCATTGCACCTGAAGCCTGTGTGTATGTGGGTGATGATGAGCGTGACATTGTGGCGGGTCATGCTGCAAACATGAAAACGGTGGCAGCAACCTATGGCTACTTAGGGGCGCACAGCGATGTTGAGAAATGGCGTGCACATGCCCAAATTCATTCGCCTTCTGAGCTGCTGAATTTAATTTCAAGCTGAACAAATTCAACTGAATTTCACAGCGCGCCCTTGTCTCGGAAAATTTTTCACGCCGAACTGCACTTATCTGCGCGAAAAACGGACGCCTTGGCCATCTTTTGGGGTTTTGGAGGCTGTTAAATTCGAAGTCCCCCGTTATGCTACGGGCTACTTTATTTGATGATTTAGCAACAGGAGTTTTCATGAGCAACGTGACTTGGTCTGGTGGTGTGGAGCATTGGACAAAAAAGGGTGATATCAATCTGTTTCTTTGGCAGAAAAAAGCCTCCCCCAAGGTACCTTATGCCGGTACCATTTTCTTTGTGCACGGATCGTCCATGGCCTCTCAGCCGACCTTCGATTTGTCGGTACCTGGCCGTCCTTACTCTTCAGCCATGGACTGGTTTATAGAGCGCGGCTTCGATACGTGGACCATGGACAACGAAGGCTATGGCCGCTCTGACAAACACCGCCCCATCAACTCTGACATTGCCAATGGCGCAGAAGATTTGGCCGCAGGCAGTGAGTATATTTTGAAGCATTCAGTGTCTCAAAAGCTTTACTTGTATGGCATCTCTTCTGGTGCTTTGAAGGCTGCTTTGTTTGCACAAAATCATCCAGAGCGAATTGCCAAATTGGCCCTTGATGCATTTGTCTGGACGGGTGAGGGCAGTCACACCTTGGAGCAGCGCCGCAAAAAATTACCAGAGTTTTTGGCCAAAAATCGCAGGCCCATCGATCGCGCTTTCGTGCACAGCATTTTTGATCGCGACCATCCAGACACAGCGGACCAAGCCACCGTCAGCGCTTTTGCAGATGCCATTTTGACTTTGGATGACTCTATGCCAACAGGCACTTACGTGGACATGTGCTCCAAGTTGCCAGTGGTCGATCCCCTCAAAATTTCGGTGCCTACCATTGTGATGCGTGGCGAGTACGATGGCATTGCAGGTCTTGATGACCTCATCGATTTCTACAAACTGCTGCCCAACACAGACAAGCAGTTCAGTGTGATGGCTGGTATTTCTCACGCCAGTTTCCAGCAAAAAAACTACTTGATGGCCTATCACATTCTGCACAGTTACTACACCATGCCTACACCAATCTACAGGGGATAAACCATGCGTCACATCGTTCGACAGTTTTGCCGAGTTGCACTGCTCAGTTGTATTTTGGGGGGCACAGCCAGCGTTGCTTTGGCGCAAGCCTATCCCAACAAGCCCATTAAATTGATCGTGCCATTTGCGCCCGGAGGTTTTACGGACGTTGTGGCGCGAATCCTGGGGCAGAAGCTATCAGTTTCACTGGGGCAACCTTTTGTGATTGAAAACAAGGCGGGTGCTGGATCAACCATTGGCACAGACTTTGTGGCCAAGGCCGCCCCTGATGGCTATACCTTGGTGATGATTTCTACCACGCACGTCATCAGCCCAGCCATCTATCCAAAATTACCCTACGACCCCATCAAGAGCTTCACGCCCGTGGCCAAGTTGGTTGATTCTGCTTATGTATTGTTGGTCAACCCCAAAGTGCCGGCCAACAACGTGGCTGAATTCATTGCGCTGGCCAAGGCCTCGCCTGACAAAATTCACTACGCATCATCTGGCAACGGCAGTGCGCAGCATTTGATGGGTGGCATGTTTGGCGCAATGGCAGGCGTCAAGATGAAACATGTGCCTTACAAGGGCAGTGGTGGCGCCGCCAATGACTTGGTAGCGGGTGTGGTTGAGAGCAGTTTTGCAGGTGTTCCCAATGCCATGGCGCAGGTGCCCGCTGGTCGGCTGAAGGCTTTGGCAGTCACCACCTCCAAACGCATTCCTCAACTGCCTGATGTGCCTACCATGCAAGAGGCGGGTGTACCTGGGTACAACGCCAGTATTTGGCTTGGACTTTTAGCGCCAGCTGGCACCCCCAGAGATGTGGTCCTGAAACTCAATGCTGAAATTGCCAAAGTATTGAGCTCTGCCGATACAAAGAAGGAGCTGTATGCAGCTGGCGTTGAGGCCGATCTTTCTTCTCCTGAGGCATTGAATACCTTGATGGTTCAAGAATTGGACCGTTGGGGCAAAGTGATCAAAGACGCAGGCATTACCATGCAATAAAGCAGAAATTTCATGTCCAATAGCGGCATGACATTTCAGTTGATCAGTGAGATTCGAAACCAATTGCGTTGCTTGGGGGCACGGCCTGCCCATGAGCAACGCATTTTGCGTTTATGGTCCCAAGCCAAGCCACAAAACAGTGGCAGCCGGCCCTTAGAGAGTTTCATGCCTGCCGGTTTGCGTCAAGCATTGCCGGAGTTGTCCGAAAAACTTGCCAACTTGCTTCGCTTGCAATCAACCCATCCCGCAGAAGATGGCTCGGTGCGTTGGCTGCTTTCTTTGCAAGATGGACAAACCGTTGAAACAGTGGGCTTGCCTCGCGATGGTGTGTGCGTGTCTTCTCAAGTGGGTTGCGCTGTGGGTTGTGTGTTTTGCATGACGGGCAAAGAAGGCTTGATCAGACAAGTGGGCAGTGCAGAAATGGTGGCGCAAGTTGCTTTTGCAAGACTTCATCGCCCCGTCAAAAAAGTGGTGTTCATGGGTATGGGTGAACCGGCTCACAATTTAGACAATGTGTTGGAGGCCATCGAAGTGCTCGGCACGGTGGGCAACATTGGTCACAAATCATTGGTGTTTTCAACGGTGGGCGACGCGCGTGTTTTTGAGCGATTGCCACTTGGTTTGGTCAAGCCAGCATTGGCGCTTTCTTTGCATTCCACCCGTGCCGATCTGCGCGCCCAATTGTTGCCACGAGCACCCAAAATGAGCCCTGAAGAGTTGGTGCAGGCCGCTGAAGGCTATGCCCAACAAACGGGTTATCCCATCCAATACCAGTGGACACTGATGCAAGGTGTCAATGACACGGAAGAAGAAATAGAGGGCATCGTTCGCCTGCTCAAGGGTAAATATGCACTCATGAACATGATCCCCTACAACGCCGTAGAAGACTTGCCCTTCAAGCGACCCTCATGGGAGCGGGCCGCTGAAATTGCGCGTACGCTTCATAGGCGAGGTATTTTGACCAAGCTCAGAAATTCAGCGGGGCAAGACGTGGAAGGTGGGTGTGGGCAATTGAGGGCGCGTCAAATCAAAGCTGCAGCCGGTGAGTCTCAAAATGCCAACCCAGAAAAGCCCATTCACTTTGTCAAAGCGAAGCCGGCCACTGTTTTGTAATTGTCGGAAATTTGGCGCAATTCGTCTTGGCTAATGAGGTCATCGATGTGCCTGAACGGCTTGCCGCCGCTCAGCTCTTGAGCCTTCATGATGATGAAGTCTGGCGGCACATTTCGATTGGTCTCGACCACCTTGGCCGTGGGTGCCAAACGCAAAGCTTCGTAGGCTTTCAATGCTTCTTGTGGGTTGCTGTGTTGGCTCAGTTGCTCTGCCAAAGTGCGAGCATCGATCAGTGCTTGCGCCGAGCCGTTGGAGCCACGGGGGTACATGGGATGAGCAGCATCACCCATGAGGGTTACGCGGCCTTGTGTCCAAAAGGGCAAAGCATCTTTGTCGACCATGGGGTATTCGAAAACTTTTTCAGCTTTCAAAATAAGTTCTGGCACATTCAGGAAATCAAACTTCCAGTCTTTGAAGATTTCTGCGCACACAGCCGGATCACCTGGGCGATTCCAGTCATTCATGGCGGCATTGGGTTTTTGGAGTTCAGCTACCCAATTGATGAGCTGGTTGCCTTTGCCATCAACGTTGTCAATGATGGGGTAAATCACCATCTTGCCCACTTCGACAGTGCCAATTCGCAAATAACTTTTGCCAGTCAAAATGGGGGGGTGAACTGTGACGCCGCGCCATGTGTTGATGCCCGCAAAACAAAGTGCATCTTGGGGATGCATTTGCTTTCGCATGACGGAGTTCACGCCATCACATGCCACTGCAATATGAGCATGGACAGAAACTTTCTGGCTTGTGTGAGCGTTTAAAAATTCAATTTGCACACCCTCTGCGCTCTGAGAAAATCCTGTGCAACGCATGCCCGTGTGCACTTTGTCTGCCCCCAAGCGACTGACTGCTGCATCAAACAAAATGCGATGTAACTTGCCTCGGTGAATACCGATTTCAGGCAGGGCATAGCCTGCATGGCGGCCGCGGGCTTCTCGGTAGACGTATTGACCGTGCTGTGTGTAGAAAACACTTTCAAGATTTTCGATGCCAACAGCCTCGAGTGCATCTTGCAGACCTAGCTCGGCCAGCTCGCGCATGCCATGGGGTAGCAAGGTAATGCCAACACCAATTTCTTTGATATCGGTCACACTTTCAAAGACATCGCAATCAATGCCTCGCTTGTGAAGACCCAACGCAAAACTCAAACCGGCAATGCCGCCCCCCACAATGGCGATGTTCATGTTCATTCCGCTTTGATATTTTGGATTTTGATCAGTTCAGCCCAGCGGTTGGCGTCGCGTTCGACCAACTTACCAAACTCCTCGGGTGTGCTGTTTGCCGGATCCATGCCTTGCGGCTGAAATGCTTTTTGAACGTCCTCACTTGCCAAGATGGTTTTGATTTCTCTGTTGAAAGCTTGAACGATGTCGGTGGGTGTGTTTTTGGGCGCAAAGATGCCGTACCACATGTCAACATTCACTTTGCCTGTTTTGGCTTCAGCCAAGGTGGGAACATTGGGCAGCAAAGGGTGACGCTGATCACTGCCAATGCCCAAGGCCACCAGTTTGCCCGCCTTGATTTGTGGCAAGGCCACGTGAATAGGCAAGAACATGGCGTCAACTTGGCCACCCAGCAAGTCGGTTACTGCTGGCGCAGTGCCCCGGTAAGGGATGTGCGTTAAGAACACTTGCGCCGTGCTTTTGAACAATTCCATAGACAGGTGGTGGGGTGTGCCAACACCCGGCGAGGCGTAGTTGATGCGACCTGGATTGGCTTTGGCGTGAGCCACCAATTCGGCTGCCGTTTTAAAGTTCGACTTTGGATGCGTGACCAACAGGAGCTGTCCCCAGCTGGTCAAAATAACGGGCGCAAGATCCTTCACAGGATCAAAACTCAGGCCCGCATAAAGACTTCTGTTCATGACCAGGGTGTTGACGCTGACCAACAAGGTTTGCCCGTCTGGTGCGGCCCGAACCACTGCTTCAGTGCCAATGTTGCCAGAAGCGCCCACTCTGTTTTCAACGACCACGGGGCGACCAAGCCGTTGCGATAATTTGGGCCCAACTGTTCTGGCAATCAGGTCAATGCCAGTGCCAGGGGTGAAAGGGACGATGAGCTTGATAGGTGCTTGTGTGCCTGTGAGCACACTGGGTGGCGCGATTTGTGCAAAGGCATTGGCCCCAAGCAAAATGCCAGCAAGCAGACTGAAAGAAATTTGATGAGTGAAGTTGCGTCGTTTCATAGCTCTATTGTTTCATTTTTGGAAAAATACCACTCGACATGGCTGTGCCTAAAACAACCACCATGCCTAAAAAGACCATGCTGAGCGTTACCGTTTCATTTAAAAATGCGACACCATAGATCAATGCAAACACAGGTATTAAATAAGTCACCGTAAGTGCTTTGGCGGGTCCTGCTCGGTTGACCAATCTAAAGTAAAGAATGTAGGCAATGCCCGTACAGGCCACACCCAGGATGATAAGCGATAGCCAAGCCTGAGTGCTTGGCAGTTGCTCTGGCATGGCCCAAAGCGCTGGTAAGGCAAGTGCCAGACTGGCGCCCAATTGGCTGCCTGTGGCAGACACCAAGGGGGGTAAATTGGGCATGTACTTTTTTGTAAAACTACCCGATATGGCATAGCAGAGCGTGCCTAGAAGGCATGCCGCAATGGCCGTGTATTGTCCCCAAAGGGTGGCATCTGGATTGGCTTCGCTGTGAAAGCTGGTTTGGTTGCTTGCCAACAGGGTCACACCCAAAAAGCCGATGAACAAACCCGCTATTCGCCAGCCATTCAAGCGATCGCCCTACCACACCCATGCCACCACAGCGGCAAACAAGGGCACTGCCGCATTCAAGATGGCTGAAAGACCCGTAGAAATGTGCATGACAGCGTAGGCAAATAAAGCAAAGGGCAAGGCAGAGTTAAAGACCCCAAAACCCAAAACGATTTTCCACTTGGACTTGAACAAAGCCCAATGGCCTTGCCAAAGCATGAGTGGCCATAAAAACAGTGTGGCCACGCACACGCGTGTCCATGCCGTCGTCAAGGCGCCAAATTCAGTTGCACCCATGCGCATGAATAAAAACGAGGAGCCCCACAAAGCTGCCAGCAACAAATAATCCAATCGCCAGTCCTGCGAAACACCTTCTTGCTGGTCGCTCATCGCTTGTTATTTGCTTTGGCCATGAAGTTGGCGTTTTCTAATGTGAGCAAGGCTTGCTTTCGCCAAACACCGCCGGCATAGCCCGTCAGTTGCCCTTGGGTGCCTAAAACGCGGTGACAGGGAATGAGGATGCTGATGGGATTGTGGCCAACGGCAGTGCCCACAGCTCTGACAGCCCGAGGCCGGCCGATGGCCGCTGCAAGCTCGCCATAACTGCACGTGTGGCCCATCGGGATGCTCATGAGGGCTTGCCAGACAGCTTGCTGAAAAAGGCTGCCACTACTCAAATCAAGAGGAAGCGTTGCAAGAAGCTGGTGCGCTGAGAAGTTTGCAGGCCAATTTTTTTGAAAATAATTCAGCAAGACTTGCTCTGCCTGAAGCAATGCAGGGTGATGCTTGTTCATCTTCCATGATTGCGTGTCTGGAAAATGCGCTTGATTTTCAAACCAAACACCACATAGCCCCTTAGGGTTGGCAGCAAGGGTGAGCAAGCCCCATGGACTTTGGATGGTTTTTTGGCAGGTATCAGGGTGAAAATGCATGTTTTGATCGTATCCGATTTGAGTCTGCCGCACCTACAATAGGCGCCAATCGCATTCACTTACAGCGCCACAGTCACGGCGAGGCGCTGTTTTTCCAAGGATTTATTCATGCAAGTTACAGCCTCCATTTTCAAGGCCTACGACATTCGAGGAACTTACCTGCGTAACTTAGATGCAAGTCTGGCACAAGCCTTGGGCCGTGCATTTGGCAGCTTGGCCTTGAAAGAAGGGCGGCACACTGTGGCGGTTGGGCGGGATGGACGGCTGAGTGGCCCCGAGTTGTCCGCTGCTTTAATGCGTGGCCTTGTGGATGTCGGAATTGAGGTCATTGATGTGGGTTTCACCACCACGCCGCAACTTTACTTTGCCGCTAACACGGTATGCGACAGCGGCATTCAAGTCACAGGCAGTCACAACCCCAAAGATGACAACGGTTTCAAAATGGTCTTGGGTGGCAGGGCCATTTATGGCGATGAAATCAAGGCCCTGCAACACATCATTGAAAACGAATCATGGCAACTGAAAGCGGGGGGCTCTGTTCGCGCCATCGACGTTTTACCCGCTTATATTGAGCGAATTGTTTCAAGCATTCACTTAACGCGACCTCTCAAAATTGTGATCGATTCAGGCAACGGCATTGCAGGTGCAAGTGCGCCTGGTATTTTCCGTGCTTTGGGTTGCGAGGTCATTGAACTGTTCAGTGAGGTGGATGGCAATTTCCCCAACCACCATCCCGATCCCAGCAAGCCTGAAAACTTAAAAGACCTGATTGCCACCTTGCAAAGCTCAGGTGCAGAGCTGGGTTTGGCCTTCGATGGGGATGGCGATCGATTGGGCATTGTGACCCATGATGGTGAAACCATTTACCCAGACCGACAGATGCAGTTGTTTGCTCAAGATGTACTGAGCCGGGTTCCGGGGGGCACTATTTTGTTTGATGTGAAGTGCTCTCAACGTTTGGCGCCTGCCATTCGGGCTGCTGGTGGTCAAGCTTTGATGTTCAAAACAGGCCACTCGCTGATCAAAGCCAAGATGAAACAAATTGAAGCCGAAGGGGGGCAAGCGCCATTGGGTGGTGAAATGAGCGGCCACATCTTTTTCAAGGAACGCTGGTATGGGTTTGACGATGGGACCTATGCGGGTTGCCGCTTGTTAGAAATATTAAGCCGCAGTCCCAATGCGAATGCTGTTTTAAAGGCATTGCCAAACAGCTTCAGCACGCCAGAGTTGAATGTGCTTTGCAAAGAGGGGGAACCTCACGCACTCACGGCGCAATTGTTGAATGTGGCCAGCAATTATTTTGCGGCTCCTGCAGAAATCTCGGCCATTGATGGCTTGCGAGTCGATTGGCCTGATGGCTTTGGTCTGATTCGCGCATCCAATACCACGCCGGTGTTGGTGTTGCGTTTTGAAGGACACACAGAAGCGGCACTTCACCGTATAGAGAATGAGATGCTGACCTTGCTCAGAACCGTCAAGCCTGATGCCAGTTTGCAAAGCTCTTCCCATTGAATTGCGCATCAGAACTTTCCGGATGGACTGATTGATGTCGCGCCTTTCACTTTGGGTTTATGGCGTGATCATGTGGCTTGCCCAACCGCTGTTGCACCGTAAGCTGAGCAAACGCGCGCAAGCAGAACCGCTGTATGGCCAGTTCATTGAAGAACGATTTGGTCGATACAAGCAAAGTTCTTGTGAAGACTGGATTTGGATTCATGCGGTCTCTTTGGGTGAAACACGCACAGCCGCCATCTTGCTTCAAGGCTTGCGACAAGCGCTGCCGGGTATGAAATTATTGCTAACGAATGGCACAGCAACAGGTCGCGAGGAAGGCCTCAAACTATTACAAGATGGCGATGTGCAAGTTTGGCAACCATGGGATTCACCAGAGCTTGTAGATCGCTTTTTGTCTGCATTCAAGCCAAGGATTGGCTTGCTCCTAGAAACTGAAGTGTGGCCACAATTGATTCATTGTGCTCATGGGAAGGGCATCCCGATCATGCTCATCAATGCCCGGATGAGTGAAAAATCAATGCTTCAGGCGCAGCGTTGGACGTCATTGATGAAGCCTGCTTTTGCAGAGCTCAGTGCTGTCTGTGCACAGGGCGCAGACGACGCAAAGCGCTTGGCATCTTTTGGGGCTCATATCAAGGGTGTTTTTGGCAATTTGAAATTTGATGCCAAACCTGATTCGTCGCAAGTGGCCTTGGGACGTGCTTGGCGTGAAAAGTTCAATGCACCTGTTGTCCTGTTTGCCAGTTCGCGGGAGGGCGAGGAAAGTTTGTGGCTGGCTGCTTGGCAACAATTCACAACGCAGCATCCAGAGCTTCGAATCCACTGGTTAATTGTGCCAAGGCATCCACAACGTGTGCGTGAGGTTGAGAGCTTGTTGCAGTTGAATGGCTTGAGGGTTTCCAGGCGCTCCTCCTGGGATACTGAAGGCTCAGAATTGGGTTCTCATTGGAATGAGGTCACTCAAGACACCTCAGTCATTTTATTGGGCGATAGCCTTGGCGAAATGGCGCTGTATTACAGCCTCGCAGATGCCGCTTTGCTGGGTGGCAGTTTTGAAAAACTAGGGGGTCAAAACCTGATCGAGGCAGCAGCTTGCGCCTGCCCCATCGTGATGGGGCCGCATACTTTCAATTTTGCAGAGGCCGCACAGGCAGCTGAAACTGCCGGTGCTGCGCAACGTGCTGCAGACATGCCGGAGGCCATGCGTTTGGCTGCAGAGACCGTTCAGAACAGGTCAGTGCAAAAGCTGAAGTCAGCCAGTGCCGTTCAATTTGCACAGCAACATGGCGGCGCGACTCAAAGCACTGTTCAAGTTGTGCTGGCACAGATGCAAATCAGCCAACATTGAATTAAAGATTGAATCAAGGATTCAAGAGTGCATTGATCGAAGCCAGATCGGCATCGGTCAGGACGCCAGCAGCTTGTCTCAACTTCAGTTGGCCCAGCAAAACTTCGTAGCGTGCCTTGGCCAAATCGCGCTTGGTTTGAAACAGTTGACTTTGGCTGTTGAGGACATCGATGTTGATTCGAACGCCGACTTGATAGCCCAACTTGTTGGCATCCAATGCACTTTGGCTTGAGGCCTCAGCAGCTTGCAAGGCGTTGACCTGGCCAATGCCAGACAGCAATCCGAAAAAAGCAGTGCGAGTTGCTTGTGCCACATTGCGCTCTGCGGCATCAAGGTCTGAACGAGCTTTATCCTCCAAAGCCAAAGTTTCTTTGATGCGATTTTGAGTGGCATAGCCAGCAAACAAAGGCATATTGAAGGACAAGGAGATAGAGCTTGCATTGGTATCAACTTGTGCTGTGTTGATGCCTGTACCGTTTTTATAGCGAGTAGGGGTGAAGCCAGCAACCAAGTCAAGTGTGGGTTTGTGGCCAGCCTCTGCCTTCGTGGTTTCGAGTTTTGCAATGTCCAGCGCTGCGCGATTTTGGAGAACGACTGGGTTGAACTCTGAGGACTGCCGCACCCATTGATCGATCGCTGATGACTCTGGGGCAGTCAGCTTGGCTTTGCTTGACAAAGATTTGGGTTCGATGTTGTTCAGTCCGACCAGTTGATTCAAAGCCATGCGTTTGATGCGCAAATCGTTGTCAGCCGCAATTTCTTGCGCCAACACCAAGTCATAACGAGCTTGTGCTTCGCGGCTGTCGGTGATGGTGGACGTGCCGACTTCAAAGTTCCGTTTGGCAGCGGCCAATTGCTCGGCCACAGCCATTTTTTGGGCCTTTACAAAATCCAAGCTTTCACGAGAAATGAGCACGTCAAAGTAAGCTTGGCTCAAACGCACCATGAGGTCTTGCTCTGCGGCCTTGAGTTGAATGCTTGCCAATGCCAATTGGCGCATGCCTTGTTGGAAACTTGCAGAATTGGCGGGGCGGTAAAGGGGGTGTGAGGCGTTGAGTGTCAGGGCCATGCTTTGTGAATTGACGCTTCGTGCGGCTGCAATCAGCTCTACTTCGGTCCTGTTCAGATTGGCGGCCAAGCCAACTGTGGGCAGCAGCAGTGCTTTGGCCTGCTCGCCCTTTGATAAATTGGCCGTGTATTGCGACTGTGCGGCTTTGTAAGTGGCATCGTAGCCTCGAGCCGTCTCGAACAAAGACATCAAGTTTTGAGCTTGCGCTGATCCAGCAAAAGCAGCAGACAGGGCCAAGGTGATGGGGAGAAATCGCAAATTCATAAAGTTCTTTCGAGGCATTTGCCAATAGAAATGGAAGTCAATTCAATAAACGGGTACGCTAGCATCAACCTGGTCAGACCAAGCTTGGATGCCACCACTGATGTTGATGATATTTGTAAAGCCATGGTGCTCTAAAAACGTGGCCACTTGCATGCTGCGTCCGCCGTGATGACACAGGCACGCAATGGCTCTGTTTTTGTCCAGCTCGTCAATTCGAGCTGGCACAGTTTGCATTGGCATGATTTGAACGTCACAGCCTGCGGGGGCAATGCTTGCCAGTTGGCACTCCCAAGTTTCGCGCACATCCAAAATCAAGGGTTGACCTTGCGCAGATGATTGTGAGATCCATTCTTTAAATTGGGCGGGGCTGACTTGTTGCATCTCTGAAAAGCTCTGGTCTAAGGAGGGTGTGAATCAAGCGTTTTAGAAAGAAAAACGATTGTGTTCGGGAAAGCCTTGTAGGCGGGGCGCCACGGTATCCCAAGGCTCTGAAGTTTGCCATTGTTGATCGGCTGTGCGGGTGAATATGCTGGCACGCATCACAGGGTCTTGGCCAACCACCGCCAACAATCGCCCACCAACGCTCAATTGGTTAAGTAAAACTTGGGGCACATCAGGGACAGAACCGCTGAGCATGATGACATCAAAGGGTCCTTCAGAAGGCGCGCCTTGACTGCCATCGGCTTCTCGTACTTCAACGTTGTGAACACCCGCTGCTTGCAAATTGGTGCGGGCTTGTTGGGCCAACGTGGCGTCGATCTCAAAGCTTAAGACGCTGGCTGCTTGGTGTGCCAAAAGTGCAGCCATGTAGCCTGAGCCTGTGCCAATTTCCAAAACTTTGTCTGTGCGCTTGACGTCGGCATCCTGCAAAAAGCGAGCTTCTACCCGAGGAGCCAACATGACTTGGCTGGTTTGCTTGCCGTCCTTCAAGGGAATTTCCATGTCAACAAAAGCCAAAGCTTTGTGCGCCAAAGGGGCAAAGTTTTCGCGCTTCACCACGGATAACAATGACAGAACTTCACCATCCAAGACTTCCCAAGGACGAATTTGTTGTTCGATCATGTTGAAACGGGCGGTGTCATTGTTCATTTTTACTCCAGGGGGTATCTAATTCTAGCAATTTATATTTTAGCTTCTCAGGAAGCATCAAGCTTTGAATTTTGCTTGCCAGACCATAGCCTTTTTAAAAACTCACTCAAATCGTCCATGTAGCAATACACCACGGGAACCACCACCAGCGTCAGCAAGGAAGATGTAATCACGCCGCCGATCACGGCTTGGCCCATGGGCGCCCTTTGTTCTGAGCCCTCTGTGATGGCAAATGCAAGTGGAATCATGCCAAAAATCATGGCCAAGGTGGTCATCAAGATTGGGCGAAGTCGAACTTTGGCCGCCATTAAAAGGGCATCGTGTCGATTTAAGCCTGCAATGGGCTGACCAGTCACAGAAACGCTGCCTTCGCGTGCCCTGATTGCAAAATCGACCAGCAAAATAGCATTTTTGGTGACCAAGCCCATCAGCATCACGACGCCAATGACAGAGAACATGGAAAGCGCAGATCCAAATGCCATGAGTGCCAACACCACGCCAATCAAGGTCAGAGGCAGGGCCGTCATGAGGGCAAGGGGTTGTAAGAAGCTCTTGAACTGACTGGCCAAAATCATGTAAATGAAGATCACGGCCATGATGAGCGCTGTGATGGCGTATTGAAATGATTCGTTCATGCTTTTGGTAGAGCCACCGAATTGATAGCGATAACCGGGGGGCCAGGCAACGGTGTCTAAAATTTTTCGAATGTCGTTTGAAATTTCACCAGCCGATCGCCTGAACGAATTGGCGTTGATAGAAACTTCGCGCATCAAATCGCGTCGGTTGATTTGATTAGAGCCCGTCGTTTCTTGAATTTGCGCAACTTGACCTAATCGAATGGTGCGAGATGTGCCATCGGCTGCAGTCAGACTAAAGGGCAAGCGTTCTAAATCTTGAGGACTGTTGCGGTATTCAGGTGCAAGACGCACTTTGACGTCATAGGTCTGATCGTCGGGTGCTCGCCAATTGCCCACAGTTTGCCCTGCAATGAGTGTACGCAGTGCGTTTGAGATAGGTGCAACACTCAGGCCGAGGTCGGCCGCGGATTCAGGCAACACCTTGACGGCGATGGATGGCTTGTTGGGTTTGACGCTTGAATCCAAATCGACAAGGCCCGGAATGTTGCGTACTTTTTCTAGAATTTGCAATGTCAGTCGTTCGAGTTCGCGTTGATCGGGGCCTTGAAGCGAGAATTCGATTTGTTTGTTGCCTCCCACCGCATCCAGTGTCCCAACGTGGGTTACCGTTATACCGGCAACTTTGCTCAGACGCTCTCGCAGTTGGGCTGAAACTTCCTCAACGCTGCGCTGGCGCAGTTTTCGGTCAACCAAACGGATGTAAATGCTGGCGCTGTTCTTGCCTTGAGCATTCGGGGTGTTCATGCCGGTCAGGGTGTATTGCACCTCTGGAAACTCCCGCACAATTTTCTCGACCTGTTTGGCTTTCAAGGCTGTGCTTTCTAGCGAAGTGCCCACGGGAGTTTGAAATGTGAGTGTGGTTTCTGAGTAGTCGCCCTTGGGCACAAACTCGGTCCCCAAAAGTGGCACCATGAACACACTTGCAACAAAGATGCCCAAAGCCGCTAGCAGGGTGGTGCGCTTGTGGTTGAGGGCCCACGAGAGCATGTGTTGATATCTGTCCGACATGCGATCGGTTTGAATTTCAAACCAAGAGGTGACACGACCGAAAGATTTGTCATACCAATTGGCCGGTGCCTTGTGTTGACCCGCATGGTGAATGCTAGGGTCATGCCAAATGCTTGACAACATTGGGTCAAGCGTGAAACTCACAAACATGGAAATCAGAACTGCCGCAACGATGGTGATGCCAAACTCGTGGAAGAACTTGCCAATGATGCCTTCCATAAAACCAATCGGCAGAAACACGGCCACGATGGACAGCGTTGTGGCCAAAACAGCCAGGCCAATCTCTTGGGTGCCTGTCATGGCCGCTTCGTAGGCATTTTTGCCCATTTGCACGTGCCGCACGATGTTTTCACGCACCACAATGGCGTCGTCAATCAGCAAGCCCACACACAAAGACAGCGCCATGAGCGTGATCATGTTGACCGTGAAGCCAAACATGCTCATGAACCAAAAAGTGCCGATCAGTGAAATAGGCAGGGTGAGGCCGGTGATCACAGTTGAGCGCCAAGAGTTCAAAAACAAAAACACAATGAGGACGGTGAGGACGGCGCCCTCAATCAGGGTTCGGCGCACGTTGTCAACCGAAACGCGAATTTGGCGCGAGCCATCAGAGACTGGCTCTAAGCGAATGCCGCTGGGTAATTGCGCCCGGAGTCCTTGGAGTGTGTTCATCAAGCCATCGACGACTTCGATGGTATTGGCATCTTGTGATTTTTGAACTGTGAGAATCAGTGTTCGTTCGCCGTTGTAGAGCGCCATGTTCTCTGTTTCTTGTGCGCCGTCATTGACGTGTGCTACTTGTGCCAAACGGATGGCCGTGCTGCCTTTTCTTGCCACAATGATGTTGGCGAAATCTTCAGGTCGTTTGACCCGTGACTGAACCTGAATCACACGTTCTTGTGAGAACGAGCGCAAAGCACCCACCGGCAAGTCCTGATTTTCATTTCGCACTGCAGCGGCAATTTGCTCAGCGGAAATACCCAAGGCCTCCATGGCGTCAGGCCTCAGATAAATGTTGATTTCTCTTCGGCTACCGCCCAAGACATTGACCGCGCCAACCCCTCTGACATTTTCAAGACGTTTCTTAATGACCTGTTCAGCGTAGTTGGTCAGTTCAACCAAGCTTGTGTTTTTGGCGTCTTTTTGGGTTTCAGGAAAGACAGCCAAAGACCAGATGGATCTGCTCGTGGGATCAAACCGAATGATGCGAGGTTCTTTGACTTCATCGCGCAAAGTGGCCCGGATGCCGGCCACTTTCTCGCGCACATCGTCGGCTGCTTTGCGCCCATCCATGTTGAGCTGAAACTCAATCACAACCACCGATTGATTTTCATAACTGCGCGAAGTCAGAGCGTTGATGCCTGCAATGGAGTTCACGCCTTCTTCAATTTTTTTTGAAACTTCGCTCTCTACAATTTCAGGTGAAGCGCCCGGATATTCCGTGAGAACGACGACCACAGGAAAATCAATGTTGGGAAATTGATCAACCTTGAGACGCTGGAATGAAAACAAGCCCATCACCACAAACACGAGCATGATCATGGTCGCGAAGACCGGATTTCTAAGGCTGACTTGGGTGAACCACATGCGCTTGGCTTAAGGTTGTGTGTTGGAGGTCGAAGTCTTGGCTTTCAAAGCCTTCGTGACCAAAGTGCCATCCCTCACAGCCCCAGCGCTAGGCGCCAGCACCAACGTACCTTCTTTGATTTCTTTCAAGGCCATGACAGCTTTGCCGTCTGCTTCACCTTTGACACCGAGCGCTACTTGCAGATGGATGATTTTGTCTTCTTGAAGAATTTGAACATAAGGCTTGGTTTTGTCAGTTCGCACACTTTCAAGTGGCACCACCACAGCTTGAACTTGTTGCGTGCCCAAGTTGCCTTGTACAAAGACGCCCTGACGCAGAAGGGGGTGCGATTGCAGTCCCAAATAGACCAAGACACTGCGGCTGCCTGTTTGTGTGCTTGGATTGATTCTTATAACACGGGCTGAGACCTCTTGAGCGGTGCCTTCTACATTCAATTTGGCAGTTTGTCCTACTTTCACACTCATGGCCTCTGCCGATGTGAGTGTGGCTTCGAGTTCTAGTTGTGCAAGGTCGACAATTTCAACGATGCGGGCTTCTGGGGCGACACGCTCACCTGGTTGAACAAAGCGCTGACTCACCAAACCATTGAGGGGGGCTTTTAAGATGGTGTCGTCCACGGCCTTGGTGCTGACATCCAGTGCAAACAAGGCTGCTTGATAGGTCGCCTTCGCACCGTTCAAGTTGGCGATCGAAGTGTCTAAGGCGGTTTTGGAAATAAAGCCTTGATTGACCAGTGCATTGTTGTTGTCAAATTGTCTTTGAGCCACTTCCACTTGGGCGCGAGCTGCTTCCGCTTGCTGTTGCACTTGGCGCTGTCTGGCTAGGTATTCGGTGTTGTCGACCCGCGCCACAATTTGTCCCATTTTGACAGCGTCGCCCTCGCGCACTTCAAACATCACAAGCTCTCCAGCGACCCGGGCCTTGACCATGGCGCTTCGCACGGCCTTCAGAGTGCCAGAGACTGGCAAGCCTTGCGTCATGGTGATGTTTTGCGCAACGGCAATGTCGGTTTCTGCCAACTCAATGCTCACGGCTCCAGTGGTTTTCAGGGCTAGGCTAGGTGCCGCTCGCTTGCCAATCCAACCTTGTTGGATGCTCAAGGCGATCAAACCAATCAGGCCAAGAGCGATGATGCCAAAGGTATATTTTTTAAAATTCAACATGGTGATGTAGGGGCGGAAAGTCCACGCACAATCAAATCTGCGTGTTGTGCAATTAAATCTTCGGGATTCGTTTCTCCAGATCCAGTCAGACACACTTCGTTGTTGTGTTTAGACAAGATGAGATACATCATGGGGGCAATGACCACCATGGCTGTGTGTGCAGTGTTGAAGTTGTGAAACTCTCCCGATGCGCGACCGCGTTCTAAAATACCTTGGAGCAAACGCATGGCAGGGTCGATCACTTCTTCTTGATAAAAGATCGCCAATTCTGGAAAGTGATGCGCTTCAAGACTGATCAATTTGCTAATTCCCGAGGCCTTGGTTGCGCCATATCTGCGCCACCATTCCAACATCAGTGTTTTCAGTAACTCGGTACAAGTTCCTTTGAAGTTGGCAACCTCCAAGGCGCCTTCTGTGACTGTTTTGACCACGTTTTCGCGAACCACGGCTTTGAACAGCTCCTCTTTGCTGGGAAAGTACAAAAACAGAGTGCCTTTGGATACCCCCGCTTTGGCCGCGACTTCTTCTGACTTGGTTGCAGAAAAGCCATTTTCAACAAACAAATCCAATGCAGCCTCCAGCAGTTCGCCAGGGCGGTGCTGCTTTCGGCGCTCTCTTTTGGGAATCATGAGGGGTTCAGACACGTTTAATGACTCGATGGTTAGTAATGTAAACCGCAAGCTTGTGAGAGTCAAGCTAGAAAGCGGTTTTCACCCCAAAAAAAGACCGCCAAAGCGGTCTTTTGAAGTGAGTTTGCTTTGAATCAAAGTTCAATAAAAAGCCTGCAAACCGGTCTGGGCGCGTCCCAAAATTAGGGCATGCACATCGTGCGTACCCTCGTACGTGTTGACCGTTTCCAAATTGATCATGTGGCGAATGACATGGTATTCATCGTGAATGCCGTTGCCGCCGTGCATGTCGCGGGACATGCGAGCAACATCAAGGGCCTTGCCGCAACTGTTGCGCTTGATCAGGCTGATCATCTCGGGCACCGATTGGCCTTCGTCCATGAGCCTGCCAACGCGCAAACAGCCCTGCAAGCCCAGGGCAATTTCGGTTTGCATGTCGGCCAATTTTTTCTGAATCAGTTGGTTTTGGGCCAAAGGACGACCAAACTGTTCGCGGTCCATGGTGTATTGGCGTGCGCGGTGCCAGCAATCTTCGGCCGCACCCAAAGCGCCCCAAGCAATGCCATAGCGGGCTTTGTTCAAGCAACCAAAAGGACCTTTCAAGCCAGATACATTGGGCAATATGTTGCCTTCTGGCACAAACACATCGTCCATGACGATTTCGCCTGTGATGCTGGCGCGCAAGCTCATCTTGCCTTCAATCTTCGGAGCGGTGAGACCCTTCATGCCTTTTTCCAAAATGAAGCCACGAATGGCCGATTGACCGTCGCCTTCGCCTTCTAATTTGGCCCACACCACAAACACATCGGCGATAGGAGAATTGGTAATCCACATTTTGGCGCCCTTCATGATGAAGCCGCCATCCACTGGCTTGGCGCGGGTGATCATGCTGGCTGGGTCAGAGCCGTGGTTGGGTTCGGTCAAGCCAAAGCAGCCGACCCATTCACCAGTTGCCAATTTGGGTAAGTATTTTTGACGCTGAGCTTCAGAGCCGTATTCTTGGATGGGGTACATCACCAAAGAGCTTTGCACGCTCATGGCACTGCGGTAGCCGCTGTCAACACGCTCGACCTCGCGAGCCACCAAGCCATAGCTGACGTAATTCAAACCGGCACAACCGTAGCCGTCAATGGTTGAACCCAAGAAGCCCATGCTGCCAAACTCGTTCATGATTTCTCGGTCAAACTTCTCGTGACGCGCAGCCATCAAAACACGGGTCTGCAATTTTTCTTGGCAGAAGTCATGGGCTGCATCAACGATGGCTCTTTCGTCGTCGCTCAGTTGCGAGTTAAGGAGAAAGGGGTCTTGCCATTGAAAGGAGGGCTTCATGATTTGAATCCGTGAAAGATAAAAGATGCCGTATTTTATCGCTATGCGAAATGTCCTATGCAGATGTCCTGTTAATGGGACCACTTGGCGCAGTGCTAAGAAAGCCAATTGCAAGGACTGAGAGATCAATGGGGCTGAATTTGAGAGACAATCTGCCAATGACTATTCCTTCACATTTTGAAACCTTGGTCCTCGGCGGTGGGTGCTTTTGGTGCACTGAGGCTGTCTATGTTCAGGTCAAAGGCGTGCTGGATGTCGAGTCGGGTTATTGCAACGGTCGAACCATCAACCCCACTTACGAACAGGTATGTGGGGGCGATACCGGCCACAACGAGGTGGTCCGGCTGACCTACGATCCACAAGTCATCAGTACTCGGGTCTTGCTCGAAATTTTCTTTGTCATTCACGATCCCACCACCCTGAATCGGCAGGGGAATGACCGCGGTACCCAATACAGAAGCGGTGTTTATTTCACCACGCCAGCACAGGCCGAAGTGGCCCAAGCGCTCATTGCAGAGATAGACGCTGAAAACGTATTTGATACGGCAGTTGTTACTGAAGTCCTTGCTTTGCAAAATTACAGCGCTGCCGAGGAATATCACCAAGACTTCTTTGAACGCAACCCCACTCAAGGCTACTGCTTGGCAGTGGCTGCACCCAAAGTATGGAAGTTCAAGAAAACATTTTCCGATTGGGTCAAAGCGAAGTGAAACGAAGCTCGATGATCGTTCGGGTTCTTCAAGCGCTGCTGATAAGCGCTGTTTTGGTGGCGCCTGCTTTAGGGCGAGTGCATCAATTTTGGCACGCTCAAGATTTTGATCAAGACCATCAAGCTGTTTTGTTCAGTGAGCATCAAGAAGGCTCGCTTTCCTGTTTGGCGCTTGACCACTTGGGTTCTGGTGAAGCCCCTGTTAGCCAGGTGGCCGTGCTTGTAACTTGCCCGCCTGTCTCAACATATCGATGGGTTTTGCTTGAGAAAAGCACCCAATCACCCGCTCATTTTTTCTCTGCCCGCGCGCCCCCCTGTTTCCTTTGAAAACAAATTGACTTCGTCTCTTTTCTTCAAGAAAAGAGCTTTTCTGTTTTTCAAAGGATTTTCATGTTTCAAGTTTCTTCAATGAAGAAAGTGGCGCGCTTGCCATTTGCTCTTCATGCATCGCTTCCGATGTTTGTTTGCGCGGTATTGTCCCCCTTCGGATTTGTGTCTCAAGCGCTTGCTCAGGCTGTGTCCGAAGTGGTCATCACTGGCAACCCGCTTTCTAGGTCTCAAAGTACCAACAATGTCAGCAGTTTGTCGGGCATGAACTTAACCCAACAGGGACAAAGTACCTTGGGCGAAACGCTCAACAACTTGCCTGGCGTGAGCAGCACCTATTTCGGGCCCAACGCCAGCCGCCCCATTGTTCGCGGACTCGATGGTGATCGCATTCGAGTCTTAAGCAACAGTGGCGCCAGCCTGGATGTCTCCTCCCTCAGTTACGACCATGCGGTCCCAATCGATGTGTTGTCAACCGAACGCATTGAGGTTTTAAGGGGCCCCGCCGCATTGCAGTATGGTGGCAGTGCCATCGGGGGGGTGGTCAATGTGATCGACAACCGCATTCCTCGAAATCCGATGCAAGGTGTTGCGGGCAAGCTTCAATTGCAGGGTGCCTCAGGCAATCAGGAAGTGTCCAAAGGCGCGCTGCTCGAAACTGGTTTTGGCTCTTGGGTATTGCACGCTGACGCCTTTGATCGGAACTCCAAAGATGTCAAAGTGCCGCAGGCCTTGGCTTGTACAAAGCCAGGTTCACCAGAGCTTGCAAAGCGCATCTGCAACTCTGCCAACAATGCCAGTGGCGGTGCCCTTGGAGCCAGTTTGTTTTTCGATCAGGGCTTCATGGGCCTTTCTCTGCAAACCTACAAAAGCCAATATGGCACAGTGGCTGAAGACGAAGTCACCATTGGCATGAAATCGGACCGTGCGGCCTTGGAAGGAGCGTGGCGACCTAGGCATGGGTTCATCCAAAGTGTCGATTGGCAAGCCAGTCAAACCCGTTACCAGCACATAGAATTTGAAGGCTCCGAAGCCGGTACTGTGTTTGCCAACAAAGGTCATGATGGGCGCATTCAACTCAGACACAAACCATGGCAATCAGGTGCTGGAACGTGGGAAGGCGTTTGGGGTTTGCAATCTGAGCAAGCCCGATTTTCAGCAAATGGCGCAGAAGCATTTGCACCCTTTAGTCACCATCAAACACAAGCATTGTTTGCCATTGAAGAATTTTCATTTGGCAAGGCCAGTGTCAATTTGGGCGTTCGCCGTGAGCAAGTCTCCGTTCAGTCTCTGGGCAATCCAGATCCCAGTGTCGATCGATTTGAATTGGGAACGCGCAAATTCTCACCTCAAAGCTATGCCATGTCCTCTTCATGGCAGTGGCTGCCCAATTGGCGCTTAGGAGCCAACCTTTCACGCACTGAAAGAGCGCCCAAACACTATGAACTCTTTGCCAATGGCCCGCACATTGCCACAGCTGCATGGGAGCGAGGTCAATCTGGTCTAGGTTTAGAAACAGCCAACAGCATGGACTTGACGGCCTCTTGGCAAGAGGGTGCTCATCTGATGAAGATGACAGCATTCCAAAGTCGATTTGGAAACTTCATTGGACTTCTTGGAACTTCGGAGGTGGAAGAAGATTTGCCTGTGCAGGTTTACCAAGGTGTTCGCGCCAAGTTTGCAGGCTTTGAAGCTTCAGGCTTATGGCGCTTGGCAAAATCTGCAGGCACCTTGGATTTAACTTGGCGTGCAGATGCCGTGCGTGCGCAAAACCTCAATTCAAACGAAGCCTTGCCTCGAATTGCTCCCTTTCGTATTGGCGCAAGTTTGGTTCATGCATCAGGCCCATGGAATTCACACTTGGGTTTTGACTGGCATGCAGCACAACAACGTGTGCCAGAGGGCAGCATTGCGACGCCTGCATTCGCGCTCTGGCATGGTCATGTGGCGTACAAACAAAAATTGTCTGACAGTGTTCTCAATTGGTTTGCAAGGGTCGACAATTTGAGTCAGCAATGGGCCTACAGTGCAACTTCGATTTTGACCTCGACTGCACCTGGCAAAGCGCCGTTGCCAGGGCGAAGCGTCAAATTGGGCGTGCTGGCTTCTTTTTAAATTCTGCGTCAGCTTAAGGCGCCAAGCGTTCGCGAAGCCAATTGCCTTCGTTCAAGCAGTAGCGCAAGCGATCGTGCAATCTGCTTTTGCGGCCTTGCCAAAACTGCCACTCATCCGGGACCAAGCGATACCCGCCCCAATGGGGTGGGCGCGGCGGGCTGAGCATGAATTGCGCAGCGAACTTGGCGGCGTTGGTGATCAATATGCCTCGGCCATCGATCACCTGACTTTGGGGGGAGGCCCATGCGCCGATGCGCGAATCGAGTGGTCGGCTGTGAAAGTAGGCGTCACTTTCTGCGTCGCTGATTTTTTCCATTCGGCCTTCAATGCGCACCACGCGTTCTAACTCGACCCAGTGAAATTGCAATGCGGCAAATGGATTGCCAGCAAGTTCTCTGCCTTTGCGGGAGTCGTAGTTGGTGTACCAAACAATGCCGCGTTCGTCGTAGCCTTTGATGAGGACCACACGTGTGCTGGGTCGCATGTTGCTGGCCACAGTGGCCACGGTCATGGCGTTGGGCTCGGGGACTTCCGATTGAATGGCTTCATTCAACCAGCGCTCAAATTGCTTCAGAGGATCGGATGCCGAAGCGTCTTCGCTTAGCTCGGCTTTTTCATAACTCTTGCGCAAATCGGCGATGTTCATGGTCTGTCCTTGGCAAATTGCAACAAAGCTTCGAGGGCTTTGTCATGGATGCCGTGTTGTTTCAAGCTGTTCAAAGTTTCTTGCGCGTAGTCTAAGGTAGTGCCGTAGCGCCCTGTGGCATTTCGAAAGATATCTTGGTATTGCGCAGGGGATAAGGTGCCGGTGTAACTCGGACTGCTTCTGGGCAACGTAAAGGCCAGCGCATTCACCGGCCCTTGAGGGGTAGGGCATTGCAACCACCGGGTGGTGTAAACATTGTTGGGCATTTCACGAAACCAGAGTTGATCGATGGTTTGCGTCACTTTCTGCGCTGGCGTTCTAAAAACCATGCCTTGGCAACTGCCGCCAGACAACAAGGCAAAAACCAAACCCGGACACTCAGGTGTTCCGCGATTCAAGCGACTCCACATTTTGAGTGCGCGATGCCAGCCTTGAACCTTTGTAAGGTGTTGCTCCAGAATGTCAAATTCTGGTCGCCAAATGAGCGAGGCATACCCAAAGATCCATAAATCTTGGGAACGCGGCCAATGCTTGAGCAAGGCCTCGTGGGTAGGCTCGCAAAAGGCTTGGTCAGAGCGATGGTCTGTGGCTGAAAAGCTTGGAATCAAGGGGATCTTTGAAATGAATGCATTCAATTTTGAGGGTAAACATGTGCTTTTTTGAAACTGAGCTTTGAAAAATTCGTAACCAGTCTGTAACTTGAAGTGCCCCAAAGCCGCACTTGTCGAGTTACCATTCAACGTGTAACAAAGTTACATGCTCAATTTCACCCGGAATCAGATCGCCTATGACCTTGAATGCAACCGTAGCCAAAGTGACCGCCCGCATTGCGATGCGCAGCCAATCGACACGCGCCGCTTACCTCGAGCAGGTCAATGCGGCGGCTGAACGAGAACCTGGCGCAGATCGGCTTGGTTGTGCCAATGTGGCGCATGCTTTTGCCGCGATGCCTGCTACTGACAAATCACGGGCATCTGGTTTGGCCAGCATTCCTGTGGTGAGTGCTGCAGCGCGTGGTCCCAACATTGGCGTGGTCAATGCCTACAACGATTTGCTGTCGGCTCATGCACCCTTGCAACATTACCCTGACTTGATCAAAGACGAAGCCCGCAAGTGGGGCGCAACGGCGCAAGTGGCGGGCGGTGTACCGGCCATGTGCGATGGTGTGACGCAAGGCACGCCTGGCATGGAACTCAGCTTGTTCAGCCGGGATGTGATTGCCATGTCTACAGCTGTCTCTCTGAGTCACGATGTGTTTGACGCGGCACTCATGCTGGGGGTGTGCGACAAAATTGTGCCGGGCCTTTTAATAGGTGCTTTGCATTTTGGCCATTTGCCCACGGTTTTTGTCCCTGCCGGGCCCATGGGCAGCGGTTTGTCCAACAACGAAAAATCCAAGGTGCGTGAACTGGCCGCACAAGGTTTGGTGGACCGCGCAGAATTGTTGAAAGCAGAGTCTGCGGCTTACCATGGCGAGGGCACTTGCACTTTTTACGGTACAGCCAACAGCAATCAAATGCTGCTCGAAGCCATGGGCTTGCATGTACCCGGAACTGCCTTTGTGAATCCGGGGGATGGCCTGCGCAACGAGCTCACAAGGGAGTCAGTGCGCACCGTGTTGCAGTTGGTGAAAGCCAAAAACTTCACGCCAATCGGCCAATTGGTGGACGAGCGTTGTATTGTCAATGCCATGGTGGCTTTGCTTGCCACAGGTGGCTCTACCAATCATTTGATTCATTGGGTGGCTGTAGCCCGCGCTGCTGGCTTGACCATTGACTGGGATGATTTTTCTGAATTGTCAAATGTGGTGCCATTGCTAACGCGCATTTATCCCAATGGCAGTGCCGACGTGAACCAGTTCCAAGCAGTAGGTGGACCAGGGTATGTCATTCGGGAATTGTTAGATGCAGGCTACATGCATCCAGATGTGCTAACGGTGCGCGCTGGTGGTATTCGGGAGTTCACGCAGAGGCCTGTTGAAGTCAATGGTCAACTGGCCTGGGAAAAACTGGGTGCATCAAAAGATGAGACCGTGGTTCGCCCTGCTTCATCGCCTTTCAGCGTCACGGGCGGTTTGCGCTTGTTGCAAGGCAATCTGGGTCGCAGTGTGATCAAAGTATCGGCTGTGCCTGAAGCCTGTCATGTCATTGAAGCCCCTGCTCAAGTGTTCAATTCTCAAGAAGAATTGTTGGCTGCATTCAAAGCTGGCACCATGAACAAAGACGTGGTGTGTGTGGTGCGCTGGCAGGGACCGCAAGCCAACGGCATGCCTGAGTTGCACAAGCTCACGCCCCCGCTGGCTGTACTGCAAGGACAAGGTTTCAAAGTGGCGCTGGTCACAGATGGCAGAATGAGTGGTGCCTCGGGAAAAGTGCCAGCAGCAATTCACGTCTCACCAGAAGCGGCGTCTGGCGGTGCGTTGGCGCGAGTTTTGGATGGCGATGTGATTCGCTTGGACGCAGTGGCCGGCACCTTGCAAGTGTTGGTTGATGCAGAAACTTGGAATGCCCGAATACCCGCTACCATGCCTCCTGAGCTGCAGGCGGCTAACAGCCGCGGCATTGGAAGAGAGTTGTTTGCCAATTTGCGCAAGCATGCACTAAAAGCTGAAGAGGGAGCCTGTACATGGCTGTGAACACCACAAAGACGCCACCATTCACTGCCTTGCAAGTCATGCAAGATTCACCTGTGATTCCCGTGATTGTGTTGAACGATGTGGCCCACGCAGTGCCCATGGCGCGTGCTTTGGTGGCCGGTGGCATTCGAATGTTGGAGGTGACCTTGCGCACTTCTCAAGCTTTGGCTTGCATCGAAGCCATTGCCAAAGAAGTGCCGGAAGCCATCGTTGGCGCAGGTACTGTGCGCAACGCGGCCGATGCCAAAGCGGCGGCCAATGCGGGCGCCAAGTTTGCAGTGAGCCCTGGTTACACCTCATCTGTGGGTCAAGCCTGTCGTGATGAGGGATTGTCTTTGTTGCCCGGTGTGGCCACTGGCAGCGAAATCATGATGGCCCAAGAGGATGGGTACACCGAGTTAAAGTTTTTCCCAGCCATGCAGGCGGGTGGCCCTGCTATGTTGAAAGCTTGGGGAGGCCCATTCTTTGATGTGCGCTTTTGCCCAACGGGCGGTGTGACTGCTCAAAATGCTTCAGAGTTTTTGAGCTTGCCCAATGTGGCCTGCGTGGGTGGTTCTTGGTTGGTGCCTGCAGAGGCATTGGCCAACGGAGATTGGGCCCGCATTGAAAAGCTGGCCCGCGAGGCCTGTCAGCTAAAGTTGCGCTGAATCAGTTCTACTTTGTAGCCATCGGGGTCGGTGATGAAGGCAATGACCGTGGAGCCGCCTTTGACAGGTCCTGCCTCACGTGTGACCTTGCCACCTGCATGCCGAATTTTTTCACAGGCTTCGTAGGCATCGGGTACGGCAATGGCCAAGTGGCCATAAGCAGTGCCCATCTCATAACTTTCAACGCCCCAGTTGTAGGTAAGTTCAAGCTCTGCATGGTCTGGGTTGCTGCCATAACCCACAAATGCCAATGAGTATTTGTACTCTGGGTTCTCAGTTGTTTTGAGCAGTTTCATGCCCATCACCTGAGTGTAAAAATCGATCGAGCGTTGAAGGTTGCCAACGCGAAGCATGGTGTGTAGAAGTCTCATGATAGAAGTCTCTTAATTGAAGTCTGTTAATTGAAGTCTTTGTTGATGCCTTTGTTTAGGCCATTTCCCAGGCTTGAACAAAGGCTGATGCAGATTCGCTCACAGCTTCAGCAGATTTGCCAGGCGCAAACAATGCCGAACCAATGCCAAAGCCAGAAGCGCCGCATTTGCGATAGTCTGACATATTGTGCAAGCCAATGCCGCCAACAGGAATGAGTTTCACTTCTTTGGGCAAGACGGCGCGCATCGACTTGACAACGGCAGGGCTGATCATTTCAGCAGGAAACAACTTCAGACCATTGGCGCCCAGCGCGATGGCGCGAAAAGCTTCGCTAGGCGTCGCCACGCCTGGTAAAGAAATCAAACCTAAATTGACAGTTTCACAAACGACGTTGTCGTCGAGGTGAGGGGAAATGATGAGTTGCCCGCCTGCTGCTTTGACGTCTCTGACTTGCTGTGCGGTGGTGACGGTGCCTGCACCGATCAGTGCACTGGGAAAGGCTTCGGACAAAATTTGAATGCTGCGAAGTGGCTCAGGAGAATTCAGGGGCACTTCTAAAATATGAAAGCCGGAATTCACAATGGCTTGGCCAATGGCCAAGGCTTCTTCAGGTTTCAGACCGCGCAAAATAGCCAGCAGGGGCAAGCTTTTCATGTGCGATTGAAATTGATCAAGCAGGGCAGTCATTGGCTTAGCTTACACTGAAATCATTTGGAAACAAATGATGCGCCAAGGACCACAAACCACTCCAAGTGATTTCATCAGTGAGGGATTGGGCTTGCATTTCAAGGGCTGCGAGTGCGCAGGCATAGCGCTGGGTCAGTTGGCTGTTGCCCAAGATAAACAGGGGCGTGCTCGAGCCAGTTTGTTGCGATCGGGCTGACTTGATTTCTTCGCCAATGAGCAAGCCAGAAATATAGCTGCTAGATTGCGCTGGGTTTAGTTTTTCAAACAAGGCTAAGCTTCTGGCTGAAAAAGCGTGGTGCAACAAGCCCCCCGACTTTTGACTTTGCATCACACCATCCAGAAAAACTTCCTTTTTCCAAGGTGCATCGGGCAAGCATGTTTTGGCCAAGATGGAATGCTGACTAAGCAGCGCGTAAAACTCGCCAGTCATGAAAGTTGTGAACGACTGAATGTGGCTGTCTAATACCTGAGCCCACTTGCTGTGGGTGCCCGGTAAAACAAATTGAGCGTTTGCAATTTTCAAATTGCTCAAAGCGCCAAAAATTTGAATCTCTTCGCCGCGCATCACATCGGGCGTCGCGCCATTGAAAGTGGACAAGCCCGGCACAATGCCAATGCGGTCTTTTTCAATCCACTGCAGATGTTGCGCAATATCCTCAAAGCCGCTGGGACACGGACAGTAGGGCGCTTCGCGCCAGCCTTGCCGGCTACCCGCCATGCCTGAAACAAGGCAAAGAGAATCGGCCTTTATCCAATCGCCAAAGCGTTGTTCAAAAACATGTTGAAACTGCCCATGCGCCACTTGCATGATGCCCTGAGGGAATGCTCGTTTGTCGAGCACCACCCCATCGCTGCTGACCAGCGCACCTCTTAGGGAAGAGGTGCCCCAATCAACAGCCAATAGCGTACGCTTCATGCTTATTTCTTCAAACCATCCAAGGCATGCGTTGGGTAGTAGGGCAGCTTGCAATCTTCAATGTATTGCTTGATGACTTCTTTGAACGATGCATCGGGCTTCAAACCCAATGACGCTGCACGTTGTGCTGAACCCGCCTTGGCCCAATTGGCCACAATGCCTGCAATGTGTTCATCGCGGACAAATGTCACGTGTTGACGAACGGCGGGTCCCGCCACATCTTCCAAGGCTTGCAACATTTCTTTGACGGTGACGTTGAGGCCAGGCAGGTTCAGCGCCATGCGGCCTTGCATGGCTTCACGGCTGGCTTCAAACACAGTGATCAAGCCCTTGATGGTGTTGCTAGGAGAGGAAACGGAGTGCGACACGCTTTCGTCTACTGGGCAAACTGACGGCATGCCTGCCAAGGGCTCGCGAATGATGCCGCTGAAGAAAGAAGACGCTGCGCCATTGGGTTTGCCTGGCCTGATGGTGACGGTCATCAAGCGTGCGGCACGGCCATCGACATAACCCTTGCGTGTGAAATCGGCCAGCAAATACTCCAACATGAGTTTGTGGGTGCCGTAAGAGGTTTGAGGTGAGGGCAATGTGTTGTCCGCCACGATCTCGGGCATGGGGTTGCTGGGGTCTGGGCCAAACACGGCCACCGAACTTGCAAACACCATTCGGGGTACGTTGCCGGCTTTGCGCAAACCTTCAAGCAACAAGCGGGTGCTGTCGAGGTTAGAGCGCATGCCCAAGTCAAAATCTTGCTCGCATTCGCCAGAAACTGCAGAGGCCAAATGAAACACGCCATCAAAACCGCTTTGAAACAAAGCGCCTTGCTCGAGCAAGGGGCCAGCGTGTCCCTTGACTCGAGGGTCTGCCAACAAATCGGCTGACGCTGGAAACAAGTCGGCAATGTGAATTTCGGTCACTTGTCGGCCGTTGAGTTCTCCTTTTTTGAGAATTTCACGAGCCAAGCGTGCGCCCAAAAATCCTGCGCCACCGGTAATGAGTAATTTCATGATGCGTACTTTTTAAAAATTTGAACAGATTGAGATCAGTGGTTGTCTTTGGGTACAAATGAGCCGCGCTGGCCCACCAAGAAGTCGAGGTCGCAGCCCTCATCGGCCTGGAGCACAGTGTCGACATACAGCTTCCAATAACCAGACTTCAAGGGTGGCTCGGGGCGAACCCATTTGGCCAATCGGGCTTTCATTTCTTCATCGCTGATCAGCAATTGCATTCTGCGCTCGGGCACATTGAGCTCAATCATGTCGCCATTTTGAACCACGGCCAAGGGCCCGCCGTCAGCGGCTTCTGGCGTGGTGTGCAACACCACGGTGCCATAGGCGGTGCCGCTCATGCGCGCATCGCTGATGCGCACCATGTCGGTAATGCCTTTGCGCAAGACTTTTGGGGGAAGTGGCATGTTGCCCACTTCGGCCATGCCGGGGTAGCCTTTGGGGCCGCAATTCTTCAAAACCAAAATGCAGGTTTCATCGACATCCAATGATTCATCGTCAATGCGCTTGTGGAAATCATCGCTGTCTTCAAACACCACAGCGCGCCCTGTGTGCACCATGAGTGCAGGCGTGGCCGCGCTGGGTTTGATGACGGCACCGCGAGGCGCCAAGTTGCCACGCAAGATGGCGATGCCCGCTTTTTCTTTGAAGGGTGCAGCAACTGTTTTGATGACGCGCGGATCGTAGTTCTCTGCACTGGCCACATTTTCGGCCACCGTCTTGCCACTCACGGTCAAGATGTCATTGTGCAAATACTTTTGAATCTCTTTCATCACAACGGGCAAGCCGCCCGCATAGCAAAAGTCTTCCATCAGGTGATCGCCAGACGGTTGCAAGTTCAAAATATTGGGCAATTCGCTGCCCAATTTTTCGAAGTCGTCAATGGTCAGGTTGATGTTCAATCGGCGCGCGATGGCAATCAAGTGAATGACCGCATTGGTAGAGCCGCCAATGGCGGCCAAGGTGCAGATGGCGTTTTCGAAGGCTTTGCGCGTGAGAATTTGAGAAATTTTCACATCTTGGTGAACCATGTCGACAATGCGTCGGCCCGATTCACGCGCCAACACGTTGCGGCGGCCATCGACTGCAGGGTAGGCTGCGTTGCCAGGCAAGCCGATGCCCAAGGACTCCACCATGCTGGCCATGGTGCTAGCCGTGCCCATGGTCATGCAGTGGCCATGGCTGCGGTGCATGCAACTTTCGGCCTCAAAGAAGTCTTGCAGTTTGAGGGTGCCTGCGCGAACTTGTTCGCTCATGCTCCACAAGCCAGTGCCAGAGCCCAGCTCTTGGCCGCGCCATTTGCCATTCAACATGGGGCCACCCGAAACACCAATGGTGGGTAAGTCAACGCTGGATGCACCCATGAGCAGTGAAGGTGTGGTTTTGTCGCAGCCCATTAAGAGCACCACGCCATCAATGGGGTTGCCGCGAATGCTTTCTTCGACGTCCATGGAGGCGAGGTTGCGATACAGCATGGCTGTGGGCCGCAAAAGCGTTTCGCCCAAAGACATGACTGGAAATTCAAGTGGGAACCCACCGGCTTCGTAGACGCCAATTTTCACTTGCTCGGCCAAGGTGCGAAAGTGCGAGTTGCAAGGCGTGAGTTCGCTGAAGGTGTTGCAAATGCCAATGACAGGGCGGCCATCGAATTGGTCGTGCGGTACGCCTTTGCCTTTGACCCAGCTTCTGTAGGCAAAGCCGTCACGGTCTTGTCGGCCAAACCACTGTTGGCTGCGCAATTCTTCGGGTTTTTTCTTGGGGCTTTGAGTCATGGCAATTTTCTTCTAAAGGGGTTGACGGTTGATTCAGGGCTCACGATATTATCGTATGATGATAGGTGATTTGAGTTGCTTTTTGAACCCATTAGCACTCGTGCAAACCCTCAATCCATTCATCGCCATGGCGGCTGTTTTTTTGTGACCAGGAGATTTTCAAAATGACCTTTCATAACCCAGAAATCGTTGTGACCTCGCGCATTCCCCCATTCCTAACAACGGGCTTGCAAGAAAAATTTGTAGTCCATGAGCGTGATCACATTCGCGACCGCCAAGTTTTTGGCCGTGTGCGCGCCTTGGTGGGGGGTGGCGAGTCCAAAATTGAT
>CANKOT010000012.1 GCA_947484245.1 Comamonadaceae bacterium | reverse complement strand
GTCATAACCTGGACTATTTTGAAATGCTTCGCAAGCAAATCAAAACATTTTCGACACTTTGGTGGAGGTAAGCGGGATCGAACCGCTGACCTCTTGCATGCCATGCAAGCGCTCTCCCAGCTGAGCTATACCCCCTTTGGCAACTTTGTGAAGCCTTGGAAGGCAACCCTCGTTGGTGTCGAGAAATGGATTATAGACAGATTTTCAAGCGTTTTTCAAGCGCTCTAAAACTTTTTGCTTCTCACACAGAGCAAGTACCGCGTCGAGTGAAGGGGTCTGCGCGGTACCCATGACCAGGACCCTAACGGGCATGGCCAACTGCGGCATTTTCAAACTTTGCGCCGTTAAAACCTCTTTAATGACCGACGCAATGGCGGCCTTTTCCCATTCACATACCGATAGTTTTTCGACCAGCAGCGCCAATGCAGGCTTGACTGCATCGGTCACATGCTGGGCTTTTTCATCGGCTTTGGGGGTGACATCGCCATAAAAAACGACCACCCAATCGGCCAACACACACAGGGTGTCGCAACGATCTTTGAAGAGACCGCAAATGGCTGATAGGCGGTCGTCTGAGGCAATGCCTCTTTGACTCAAAATGTCCTTGACCCAAACAGCCAACTGCAAATCATCAGTTGCTTTTAAATGCTGTGCATTCACCCAACGCAGTTTGGCGTCGTCGAACTGCGCTGCACTTCGGCCCAAATGATCGAGGTCAAACCAATCTAAAAATTGCTGGCGACTGAAAATTTCGTCATCGCCATGGCTCCATCCAAGTCGCGCCAAGTAGTTCACCATGGCATCAGGCAAATACCCCTCGTCTCGATACTGAGTGACGGGCTTGGCGCCATTGCGCTTGCTCATTTTCTCGCCCTGTTCGTTGAGCACGGTAGGCAGGTGAGCATACACAGGGGCTTCTTGCCCCAAGGCTTTGAAAATATTGATTTGACGCGGTGTGTTGTTCACATGGTCGTCGCCGCGAATGACGTGAGTGATGGCCATGTCGATGTCATCGACCACCACACAGAAATTGTAAGTAGGTGTGCCATCAGGCCTTGCGATGACCAAGTCGTCCAACTCTTGGTTGCTAATTTCAATGCGACCTTTTACTTTGTCATCCCAAGCCACCACACCGTCCAGCGGATTTTTAAATCGCAAGACAGGTTTCACGCCTTCTGGAACGGGCGGCAGTGTTTTGCCAGGCTCTGGCCGCCAAGTACCGTCATAGCGCGGCTTTTCTTTGGCCGCCATTTGTTTTTCGCGCAGTGCGTCAAGCGCTTCGATGCTCATATAGCAGGGATAAACCTGACCTGTGGTTTGAAGCTGCGCCAGCACTTCTTTGTAGCGGTCTATGCGCTGCATTTGATAAAAAGGACCCTCGTCGGGGTTCATACCCAACCAAGCCATCCCCTCCAAAATCACATCCACAGACGCCTGATTCGACCGCTCTAAATCGGTATCTTCAATGCGCAAAATAAAGGTGCCGCCTTGCGCCTTGGCAAAGGCCCAAGGGTACAAAGCCGAACGAATGTTGCCCAGATGAATAAATCCCGTGGGAGAAGGCGCAAAGCGCGTGCGAACTAGTTTTTGAATAGAAGACATTGCTGGGTTCAAATTAGAGCGCTTGAAAGCCGCGCAAGAAGTCGGCTTTCAAGTCATCAAGGTGCTCAAGACCTACCGCCACCCGAATCAAACTCTGCTGAATACCCGCCACTTGCCGCTGAGCTTCCGTCAGCCGGCCATGTGAGGTGCTGGCAGGGTGAGCCGCAAGTGTTTTGACATCGCCTAAGTTGGTACACAAAGAGACCGTTCGCATGGCGTTCATCACTTTGAATGCATTCTCGCGGCCATGCTCTGGCGACTGGGCTTTGACCTCGAAAGAAAACACAGCACCCCCCATGCCCGATTGCTGCAGCATGGCCAGTTCATGTTGAGGATGACTTTTCAAGCCGGGGTAATAAACACGCGCCACGGGGCCTTGCGTTTCTAGCCACTGCGCCAAGGCCAAGGCTTGCTCAGATTGTGCCTTCATGCGAATGCCCAAGGTTTCCAAACCTTTTAAAACCACCCAAGCATTGAAAGGCGCCAAGGTCATGCCCGCGCTTCTCATGACGGGGCCAAACACATCGTCAATCAATGCCTTGGAGCCGCACAAGGCGCCTGCCATCACGCGGCCTTGGCCATCCAAATATTTGGTGCCAGAGTGCACGATCAAATCTGCGCCCATGGCGATGGGTCGCTGCAAGATAGGTGTTGCAAAACAATTGTCCACCACCAGCAATGCATTGCCTGCATGTGCAATGTCGGCCAGTGCTTTGATGTCACACACTTCCGTTAAGGGATTGGTCGGTGTTTCAGCAAACAATAAACGGGTGTTTGGCCGCATGGCCACTTGCCACTCAGCCACTTGGGTTTGAGAAACAAAGGTGGTTTGCACACCAAACTTGGCAAACTCACCGCCAATCAATTTGATGGTGGAGCCAAACATCGAGTGTGAGCAAATAACATGGTCACCACTTTTGAGCAAACCCAAGCACATGAGTAAAATGGCAGACATGCCCGTGGAAGTGGCAATACAAGCCTCTGAACCTTCAAGGGCCGCCAAGCGCATTTCCATGCTGGCCACTGTTGGATTGCCAAGACGGGCATAGGTATAGCCTTCTTCTTCCCCCGCAAAGCGCCTAGCCGCTGTTTCGGCGTCGGGCTGAACATAACCACTGGTGAGGTACAAGGCCTCAGAATTTTCACCATATTGGCTGCGGTCAACTGCAGCCCTCACCGCCAAGGTGTCAATGTGCAAGTGATCGGGCAATGGATGCTGGCTCATATCGGTCTCAAATTCTGTTCACAAATGTATTTTTAAAATAAATTTTTAAAATGTTTTTTTTAGATGCCGCTCAAGATGCATTTGGCAAAGCCAAGCGGGAGCGATCAGAGTCAGCCTCTGACTCATCTTGCTGGACGGGTCTGCTCTCATTCAATCGTTCAATGTCCTCAGCAGAAACATCGCCGGTGACGTAGATGCCATCAAAGCAAGATGCATCAAAACCTTGAACCTTGGGAAAGCCTGGCAAGACGGCGTTGGCAACCGCCAATTTCATGGCACCTACATCTTGGTAAATGAGCGCATCGCAGTCAATGATTTTGCGAATCTCATCCACCGATCGGTTGTGTGCCACCAGCTCATCTTTGGTGGGCATGTCAATGCCATACACGTTGGGAAAACGCACTGGCGGCGCAGCACTGGCCATGTAAACCTTGCGTGCACCCGCTTCTCGCGCCATCTGCACAATTTCACGGCTGGTGGTGCCACGCACAATGGAGTCGTCAACCAACAAAACATTGCGGCCTTTGAATTCACTGGCAATGACGTTCAGTTTTTGTCTGACCGACTTCTTGCGAACAGCCTGCCCCGGCATGATGAAGGTTCTACCCACATAGCGGTTTTTGACAAACCCTTCGCGGTACGGCAGACCCAGCAATTGCGCCAGTTGTGCAGCGCTAGGCCGACTGGATTCAGGAATTGGAATCACCACATCGATGTCACTTGGGGGAACGGTTGAAATGACACGCTTGGCCAATGTTTCACCCAAATTCAAACGGGCCTGATAGACAGAGATGCCATCCAAGGTAGAGTCTGGTCGCGCCAAATAAACATATTCAAAAATGCACGGATTCAACTGCGGATGCTCTGCACATTGCTGGCTGTGAAGTTGCGTTTGCATGTCAATGAAGACCGCTTCACCCGGCGCTACATTGCGCTCAAATTGATGCAAGGTTCCTTCCAGCGCAACAGACTCACTGGCCAACATGTAAGTGCCGTCCTTGCCTTTGCCAATGCACAACGGCCGTATGCCAAATGGATCTCTGAAGGCCAGCAATCCGTGACCCGCAATGAGGGCGATGACTGCATAAGAGCCTTTCACACGGCGATGCACACCTTGTACTGCTTTGAAAACATCGGCTGGTGTTAAAGGCAAGCCCCGTGTGGTTTTTTCCAACTCGTGGGCCAGTACATTGAGCAAGACCTCGGAGTCACTCTCCGTATTGATGTGCCGATGATCCGTCGAGAAAAGTTCTGCCTTCAAAGCTTTGGCATTGGTCAGGTTGCCGTTGTGGACCAATACCAAGCCAAAAGGTGCATTGACATAAAAAGGCTGAGCCTCGTCTTCGCTGAAGGCATTTCCTGCAGTAGGGTAGCGCACTTGTCCCAGGCCGCAGTTGCCTGGCAAAGAGCGCATGTTGCGAGTTCTAAAGACATCTTTCACCATGCCCTTGGCTTTGTGCATGTGAAATTTACGGTCGAGTTGCGTAACGATCCCTGCAGCATCTTGCCCACGATGCTGCAAGAGCAACAGCGCGTCATAGATCAGCTGATTCACAGGCGCGTTGCTTGCAACGCCAACAATTCCACACATAAGTTAGTCCAGTCAGTTGGGCAAATAGGCCCCAAATTTTTCGGGCAACATGGGTTTCAATCCCTTGAGCAAGGTCATGAGCATCGGTGCGCCCTTGGACTCGAGCCACCACTCACTTTCATGCAAAGCTGTCATGTGAACCACAACGCTTAAGGCCAATAACAAAATCAAACCCCGGAACAAACCAAAAAAGGCGCCCAGAATTCGATCAACTGGCCGGAGTCCCACAACAGAGATGATTTTTTTCATGAGTGCGGAAAATAATCCTGCAGCAAAAACACTCACAATAAAAACCAACACAAATGCCGCCGCATGGCGGAGTGTTTCACCTGAGCCTTGCATGGGCAATTTTTCTGCGACCGCAGGCGCAAACCATTGCGCCAACAAAAAAGCGGCAATCCAGCCGATGACAGACAGAACCTCGTAGACCAAGCCTCGCCATGCACCCAACAAGAGGGATGCCGCAAGCAATGCCAGAAGGATCCAATCGGTGGAAGCCATGAATTCACGCCCCTTAAAGTTTCAACACCGAGGTCTGCAAATTCAATTTGCGAATTTTTTCCGCTGTTTTGTCTGCCTCTTCTTTGGTGGAGAAGGGGCCCACTCGAACGCGAATTCGCTTGCCGTCTTTGGTTTCAACTTCTTGAGCGTAAGTTTTAAAGCCTGCGCTTTCCAGCTTGGCTCGCACTTCTCTGGCCTTGGCCGGATCGGCGTAGGCACCAACTTGAACCACTGATCGCACCAGCTCTTCAGTCTTAGGCGCGTCTTTGCCATCTAGCAAGGCCTTGGCTTTGGCTGCGTCTTTGGCTGCGTCTTTAGTATCTGCCTTGGCATCAAGCTTTGGCTCTGGTTTGGGTTCAGGCTTGGGCTCTACTTTGGGCTCTACTTTGAGCTCAGGCTTGCTGATCTTTGCGACCACCTCTTCATTGGGATCAAGCCCAGCCGAATTAGAAACTGCACTCTTGGCAGTGGCTCCAGCCTCGGGCGGCACTTGTTCTGCCGCAACAGGCGGTGGCTCTTTGAGCGTGCCAGTTGTGGCGCTGGCGACAGTGGCGGTTAGAGGGGGGGCCTGATTCCGGTCGGGGATCACGATGGGGGTATCGATGGCCACAGGTCGTGGTTGGCTGTCAAACAGCAAAGGCAATCCAACAACCGCCCCCAACACCAGCACCACCGATCCCATGAGCCGATGGCGAGCACGCTTGCGAATGACCTCGACACTTTCTGCAGGGGTGTTGGATAGCGCATCGGCGCCAGTAGAGCCCGACGAAAGTCGTCCAGGAAGTCGTAGCTTGAAGAATGCCATGAGGTGGAGTCTCAATTACTCAGGTGCTTGGCATGCAGTTTGGGAATGCCATTCTGCAAGACGCCGCCCACCGTATAGAACGAACCAAAGACCAAGATTCTATCAGCGGGCCTCGCCTCTGCGATAGCAACTTCAAGTGCTTTTTGGGGCGACGCATGTTGGCTGGCTTTCACATCTTGCCGTGTATTCAACTGCCGCCAAGCGTCTTCCAGTTTGGCTGCCGTCGTTGCCCTAGGCAAAGGCAAATCGGTGAAATACCAAGCATCGACCATGGGCAGAATTTTTTGAAGCATGCTGGCAAGATCCTTGTCGGCCATTGCGCCAAAAACAGCATGGGTGCATGGGTAAAAGCCCATGGCATCTAAGTTGGCCGCCAAAGCCGCCACGGAGTGCGGGTTGTGTGCCACATCCAGAACCAAAACCGGCTCTCCTGGCACGATTTGAAACCGGCCCGTCAACTCCACCATGGCCAAACCATTGCGAATGGCCTGCGCCGTCACGGGCAATTGAGGGCGCATGACCTCCAAAGCGGCCAATACGCCCGAGGCATTCAGCAATTGGTTGGCGCCTCTCAAGGCAGGATAGGCCAAACCACTGTAGCGACGCCCCCTGCCAGCCCACGACCACTGCAAAGGATCGCCGGAAAAGTTGAAATCGCGGCCGATCAGCCAAAGGTCTGCGCCCAGGTCATTGGCGTGCTGGATGATGGAATTGGGAGGAACTGGGTCGCTCAAAACCACCGATTTGCCTGAGCGAATAATGCCGGCTTTTTCAAAACCGATGGTTTCACGGTCGTTTCCTAAAAGGGCTGTGTGATCCAAATCGATGCTGGTGATGATGGCGCAATCGGCATCTATCAAGTTGACAGCGTCTAGGCGGCCACCCAAGCCCACCTCCAAAATGATCACATCCAGCTCTGCTTCGGCCATCATTTTGAGGATGGCCAAGGTACTCATTTCAAAATAGGTCAGGGAGATCTCTCCCCTTGCACGCTCCACCTGTTCAAAGGCATTTGCAAACACACTGGCAGGCGGTGACTCCCCGTGCAAGCGACAGCGCTCTTCAAACTTCACCAAATGAGGCGAGGAGTACACACCCGTTTTGTAGCCAGCCTGCAAATAAATGGCCTCCAACATGGCACAGGTCGAGCCTTTGCCATTGGTGCCCGCCACCGTGATCACGGGCACACTCAAAGCCAGTTGAAGCTTTTGGGCGACTTGACGAACCCGGTCCAAACCCATGTCAATGGCATGGGGATGCAAGCTCTCGCAATGTGCGAGCCATTCACTCAATGTTTTCATAAGGATAAGATTGTCGCTGAGTCCAGCTCTTTCAATGACAAATGATGAAATACACCCTGATCACTGTTTATGGTATTCCCAATTGCGATACTGTAAAAAAAGCACGCACCTGGCTGAGCGAACAGGGCTTTGACTCTGTTTTCCATGATTTCAAAAAGCAAGGCTTGCCTGAAAAGAAGCTCGACTCATGGCTGAAACAAGCGGGATGGGAGGCCGTTTTAAACAGAAAAGGCACCAGTTGGCGCAAACTCAGCGCACCAGAACAGCTCAGTGTGATCGATGCGGCAACGGCCAGGCCTTTTCTCTTAGCCAATCCCAGCCTTGTTAAACGGCCCGTCATCGAGTGGCAAACAAGCAAAGGCATAGAAATCACGGTGGGCATTCAACCAAATCAGTGGCTATTGCGTTAAGTCAATAGAAGTTCGTGGAAGCAGCCGCTTCAACCAACTTGGCACCTGGCTTCACGATTTTGTTGAATCTAAACTCTAAAATCTAGCCATCGTATTGTTTCTTTCGGAATTGAACACCATGACAAACTCATTATTTACGCGTGCACTAGCCTCCACACTCACCGGCGGTTTATTGTCAGCACTCGCTGTTTGCCTGCCCGCTCAAGCCCAAGAAATTGGCAATGTCATCAGCCGTACCCCTGTTTACCAACAAGTGTCCATGCCTCGCCAGATTTGCACCCAAACGCAAGTCAGTGTGCCTGGTCAAACCTCAGGGGCTGGGGCTGCTATGGGCGCAATTGCAGGTGGCGCCATTGGCAACGCCATCGGCAAAGGAGATGGCAGGGCATTGGCCACCATGATTGGGGTCATAGGCGGCGCCATCGCTGGCGATAAGGTAGAAGGGCCACAAGCTGCCCAGACACAAACCCAACAAACCTGCAGCACCCAGCAAGTCTACGAAAATCGACTCATGGGTTACAACGTGGTTTATGAATATGCCGGCAAGCAGTACACCGTTCAATTGCCTAAGGACCCAGGTCCCACCATCAAGTTGCAGGTCACTCCCATCAGTGCGGCGCCTTTGGAAATGCCTGGCCCAGAAGCAACAGTGATGGCTGAGAATCTCAATGCCCCCATCGTGACGCCGCAAATCTTCACAGCAGCGCCTCAGGCGGTCTATGTGCAACGCCCCTTCATTCGCAGCCCTGTTTACTCGCCTTATCCAGTCTTCACTCACGTTATCTTGGACATTGGCGCGGCACCCCGTCATCGCCACTTGCGATAAAAAAGGGCCTGCAATGGCCTAAAATCACGGGTTTTGTGCCTCCTCTCAAAGCCACCCCTGTGTGGCCAAGACACCCTACCCTTGATTTCACCATGATCACCGCAACAATCGATAACATTTCCGTCACCACCCAGGCCAACGTCTACTTTGACGGCAAATGCGTCAGCCACAACATCACTTTGGCTGATGGCACCAAAAAATCGGTGGGCGTGGTGCTCCCCTCTTCACTCACGTTCAATACCGGCGCGCCTGAAATCATGGAATGCGTGGGCGGTTCTTGCGAATACAAACTCAAGGGAAGTACCGATTGGCTCAGTTCAAAAGCTGGCGAAAAATTCAGCGTGCCTGGCCAATCCAGTTTTGAGATTCGTGTCACTGAGGCGTATCACTACATCTGCCATTTCGGTTGATCCCCTTCGCTTTTGAAAGAACCTCCATGGCAACCATTCTTCAACACATCCCTGCGGGTCAAAAAGTAGGCATCGCATTTTCGGGCGGCTTGGACACCAGCGCTGCCTTGCTTTGGATGCGCCAAAAAGGCGCTGTGCCTTACGCTTACACAGCCAACTTGGGTCAGCCCGACGAGCCCGACTATGAAGAAATTCCTCGCAAAGCCAAAGAATATGGCGCCGAACTGGCACGCCTGATCGACTGCCGCAAGCAACTGGCCCAGGAAGGGATTGCCGCTTTGCAGTGTGGCGCGTTTCACATTTCTACCGCTGGCGTCACTTACTTCAACACCACGCCCATCGGCCGCGCCGTGACCGGCACCATGCTCGTGGCTGCCATGAAGGAAGACGACGTCAACATTTGGGGTGACGGCAGCACTTTCAAGGGCAATGACATCGAGCGCTTTTACCGCTATGGCTTGCTCACCAACCCTTCTCTCAAAATTTACAAACCCTGGCTCGATCAACTCTTCATCGACGAGTTGGGTGGTCGCGCAGAAATGTCAGCGTTCATGACGCAAAACGGTTTTGGCTACAAAATGTCGGCTGAAAAAGCTTACTCCACCGACTCCAACATGTTGGGCGCGACACATGAAGCCAAAGACCTTGAGCACCTGAGCAGCGGCATGAAAATTGTGCAGCCCATCATGGGCGTGCCCTTTTGGCGCGAAGACTGCGTGGTCAAACATGAAGAAGTGACTGTTCGCTTCGAAGAAGGTCAACCTGTGGCTTTGAACGGCGTGAGTTATTCAGACCCTGTTGAACTTATTTTGGAGGCCAATCGCATTGGCGGCCGCCATGGTTTGGGCATGAGCGATCAAATTGAGAACCGCATCATCGAAGCCAAGAGCCGCGGTATTTACGAAGCGCCTGGTTTGGCTTTGTTGTTCATCGCTTATGAGCGTTTGGTCACTGGCATTCACAACGAAGACACCATTGAACAATACCGCGACAACGGCCGCAAACTGGGCCGCTTGCTGTACCAAGGCCGTTGGTTCGATTCGCAAGCCTTGATGCTGCGCGAAACGGCGCAACGTTGGGTGGCAAGGGCCATCACAGGCGAGGTCACCATCGAACTGCGCCGCGGCAATGACTACTCCATTTTGAACACCACATCGCCCAACCTCACTTACCACCCTGAGCGTTTAACGATGGAAAAAGGTGAGTCTACGTTCACACCGCTTGACCGCATTGGTCAACTCACCATGCGCAATTTGGACATCGTGGACACACGCGCCAAGCTGGGCATCTATGCAAAAACGGGTTTACTGTCTTTGGGCGAAGGTGCCGAGATGCTCAAGCTGGAAGGCGACAAATAAGTTTTAAATCACGACCGGTTCGGGTTCTAAACGAATGCCGAATCGTTCGTAAACACTGGTCTGAATGGCTTTGGCCAGTGTGACCACCTCACCACCGGTTGCGCCACCTCGGTTGACCAAAACCAAGGCTTGCTTTTCATACACAGCTGCATTGCCCACGCTCTTGCCCTTCCAACCACAAGCATCAATCAGCCAACCCGCGGCCAACTTGATACTGCCATCAGGCATGGGGTAATGAACCACTTTGGGATCGCGCGCAATGATGTCGGCACATTGCTCAGGTGTCACGGTTGGATTTTTAAAGAAACTGCCTGCATTGCCCAAAACCTTGGGATCTGGCAACTTGTGACGGCGGATGTCGCAGACCCAATTGAAAATTTGCTGAGCTGATGGTTTTGCAATGCCAGACTCGGTCATTTTGCGTTCCAGATCCAAATACCCCAAGACAGGCTTCCATGCTTTAGGCAGATAAAAACGAACGCGCAAAATCAAAGCCCGACCCGCCAAGCCGATGCCGTTGGGGCCGCTGCTGGCGTGCTTGAATACGGAATCGCGATAGCCAAAGGCACATTGGGCGGCATTCAATGTGAAAACTTGGCCTGTGACCAAATCGAGCGCATCAAGGGAATCAAATCGGTCTTGCAACTCGACCCCATAGGCACCAATATTCTGGACTGGGGAGCCGCCAACAGATCCTGGAATCAAAGCCAAATTTTCTAGCCCAGGCCACCCTTGATCCAAGGTCCAAGAGACCAACTCATGCCAGTTTTCACCGGCGCCAGCCTCTACGACCCAAGCTTTGTCTGTTTCAGACACCAAGCGCTTGCCAATGATCTCCATTTTGAGGACGAGCGGCTTGACGTCGCCAGTAAAGACAATGTTGCTCCCCCCTCCCAGCACGCAGAAGCCTTCCGGGTGCTTTTTCAATTCCTGTTGTGCCGCCAGCGCATCTTCCAAAGAGCAAATTCGCAGCAAAGAATAGGCCTTGGCCACTATGCCAAAGCTGTTGTAAGACTGAAGGGCTACGTTTTGGGTCACGTTCATGGGAGAATTGTCGCATTCTCTGACTTGATTGTTAAACCCTATGCCATCTTTTGACACCGTTTGCGAACCTAACCTGGTTGAAGTAAGAAATGCGGTCGACACCACCGCCAAAGAAATTGCCACCCGATTCGACTTCAAAGGCACGTCAGCTGCCATTGAGCTGAAAGACAAAGAAATTACTTTGTTTGGCGATGCCGATTTTCAACTCACTCAAATTGACGAAGTTTTGCTGAACAAACTGGCCAAGCGCAGCGTCGATGTGCGCTTCTTGGACAAAGGTGACGTACAAAAAATGGGGGGCGACAAAGTCAAACAAGTCTTGAAGGTGCGCAATGGCATTGCCACGGAAGACGGTAAAAAAATTCAGAAAGTGCTTAAAGAAAGCAAGCTCAAAGTCCAAGCGTCGATACAAGGTGATGCCGTTCGCGTCACCGGCGCCAAGCGCGATGACTTACAAGCAGCCATGGCCCTGCTGCGCAAAGACATCACAGACATTCCAATCAGCTTCAACAACTTTCGCGACTAAGCAAAAAACGCCTCATTTCACTGAGGCGCTTTTTTTGTCGGTATGTTCCAAATTGGTTTGGCTTTTTTTAGCGCCCAATTTAGATTCAGTGCCCGCTATCAATCGGTTCACATTGTCACGGTGCCGCCAAACCAGCAAGATGCCCATGACACACAGCATGCCAAAGATAGCGCCATTGAAACGCCACCACCACGCATCGGATGCCAAAGCGTAATAAACAGGCGCCAACACGGCTGCCAACAGCGCTGCCAAAGAAGAGTATCTGAAGAACCAGGCCACGCCCAGCCAGGTTAGCGCAATGGCCAAGCCCAACACCGGAGAAACGCCCATCAAGACGCCCAAGGCCGTCGCGACACCCTTGCCGCCTTCAAATTTAAAAAAGATGGGGTAGAGATGACCTAAAAAAGCAGCCAAGCCCGCTGCGGCAGCGACGCCTTCATTCAAGCCCGAAGCCCCACCCTGCTGCAATACCCAGAAAACCGGCACCCAACCCTTGACCGCATCAAAGAGCAAAGTCAATATGGCGGCTTTTTTGTTGCCTGAGCGCAAAACATTGGTAGCTCCGGGATTTTTGCTGCCATATGAGCGCGGGTCGGACAAACCCATGAACTTGCTCACAATGACGGCAAAGCTCAAAGAACCAAGCAAATAAGAAAGGAGCACCACTGAAGCGGGATGCAAAAGGATATTCAACACATTTTCAGTTAACACAATTTCAGACATGGGCTTTGGTTCACAAACTCATTAGAAAAGCTGGCGATCAGGTGGCTGGGTCACGATGAACCAAACGAATAGCATCAATGGCTGCCAATACTTCGCCAGACAAAGTGGTGCCCCAAGCTTGCACATCCTCTTCCAGTTGCGTCACCGAAGTGACGCCAATGATGGTGCTGGCCACACACCAGCGCTTGTAGCAAAAAGCAAGCGCCATTTGGGCGGGTGTCATGCCATTGTCTCGAGCCAGTTGGTTGTAGAGCTTGGCAGCCGTCAAAGAGCTTTCACGACCCCAACGTTGCTTGCGCACTGACTCGTACTTGCCAATGCGGGCGTTGCTTGGTGCGCCTTCACCTAAAAAGCCAGTCTGATCGTACTTTCCAGTCAAAGCACCAAATGCCAAGGGTGAGTAGGCCAACAAAGACACATTCAGACGATGGCAGCTTTCGTCCATGGCATTGTCAAACGTTCGGTTGGTCAAACAGTAAGGGTTTTGAACTGTCATGGCGCGTGGCAAACCATGCTGCTCAGCCAATCTAATGAACTCGTGAATGCCATAGGGCGTTTCATTAGAGAGACCAATGTAGCGAACCTTGCCAGCCTTGACCAACTGGGCCATGGCCTCTAGCTGCTCGTGAATGCTGGTCTCGATTTTGTCCATGCTGGAATCGAAATACATTGCGCCAAAAACAGGAACATGCCGTTCGGGCCAATGAATTTGATAAAGGTCAATCACGTCTGTTTGCAAACGTTTCAGGCTAGCGTGGCAAGAATTCAAAATGTCTTGCGATGTCAAGCCAGCGCCCTCGCGCACCCAAGGCATGCCGCGTGAAGGGCCTGCCACTTTGGTGGCCAACACCACTTTTTGCCGCAAGCCTGGGTTGCTTGAAAACCAATGGCCCAAAATAGTTTCTGTGGCGCCGCACGTTTCTGCTTTGGCGGGCACCGAATACATTTCAGCAGTGTCCAAAAAATTCACGCCCAATTCGACAGCACGGCTCAATATGGAGTGCGCTTGTACTTCTGCCACTTGCTCCCCAAAGGTCATGGTGCCCAAACAAATGGGGGTTACTTGCAGATCAGATTGACCCAATGTTATTTTTTTCATGATTTGAAAATGGTGTTTACTCACGATTTGCGATGAAGATCGGCTCGTCGCTCTTCTTCCAATCGCAAAAACCTTCGCTGTACTTTACCAGTAGTGGTCATGGGCAATTGCTCAATGAATTCAATTTCTTTGGGATATTCATAAGGCGCAAGCAAACCTCTCACATGTTGCTGCAAATCCTGAATCACTTTCTGATCAAAACTGCTCGCGTTGTTTGACAAAGCCTTGCGCGCTAAAAACTCGGGTGACATCACCACATAAGCCTTGACCAAGGCACCCCGATCAGGATCGGGCTTGGGCACAACGGCAGCATTGACCACAGCTGGGTGCTTGATCAGACAATTCTCGATCTCGCCCGGTCCAATGCGATAGCCGGCAGACTTGAACATGTCATCGGTCCGCCCCTGGTACCACAGATAACCCTCATGATCTTGAATGGCCACGTCACCCGTTCGGCACCAGTTGCCGGTGTATTTTTCATGGCTTGCTTTTGGATTTTTCCAATAACCCAAAAAGAAAACTGGATCGAGGTGGCCATGCTGGTCGTAGCGATTCACAGCCACCTCACCAGGCTCGCCCGCAGGGCACAACTGCCCCGCCTTGTCAATGACGGCCACTTGGTGGCCAGGGTAGCCCTTGCCCATACTGCCCGGTTTTGGCGGCCAAAAAATATGGCAGTTGCCCACCACATAATTGATTTCTGTTTGACCAAACATTTCGTTAACCACCACACCCAGTTGATCTCGGCAATAAGCGAACACAGCATCTCCCACGGCTTCGCCCGCGCTCATGAGGCCTTGCAAAACAAGCTTGTATCGCTTGCGCGGTTGCGCCTGCGCCTTCATCATGGCTTTCAAGGCTGTCGGAAATAAAAAACTGTGCGTGATGGCGTGTTGATCCAATATTTCAAACGCCATTTCAGGGCTAAAGCGGCCCTTGAAGGCCACAATCGGTCGGCCAAAATACAAGGATGGCAGCAACGCATCCATCAAGCCTCCCGTCCAGGCCCAGTCTGCAGGAGACCAAAAAATGGCATCGGATCCCAGAGGCAACTGGCGCCTTGACAACGGGGAATTTTGGCTTGTTTTCAGGGGCTCAAAGCCAAACCAATTTTGGCTGCACAAGAAACCTGTGAGGTTGCCAATCATGGCACGGTGAGGAATCAAGGCCCCCTTAGGGTTGCCCGTGGTACCGCTGGTGTAAATCAAGACAGCGGGTTCTTCGGAGTGTGTTTTTTCGGCCTTGAAATGGCGAGTCAATTTGCTGCTTGTGGGTTGCGCCAAAAATTCAGGCACATTGCACACAGTGCTTAACGCCTTGCAGTCTTTGCGCAATTCAGACAACACCGACACAGAAGCTTCATCGCAAAGCGCCATGCTGGCGCCGCTGTCGTTCACCCTAAAGGCCAAAGCATCCGGTCCAAACAGCATTGACAAAGGCATAGCCACTGCACCCATTTGCAAGACAGCAATATAGGACACTGCCGTTTCAAATCGCTGCGGCATAACGATGGCCACCCGATCGCCCTTTTTGACACCCCGCGCTTGCAGTTCGTGACTCAATCGATTGGCGGCGCTTTGCAAATCGCCAAAGGACCACGACTGACTCGCTTGGGGGCTGGGGTGGTGCGCCACAATGGCGATGGCATTTTGATGCGCCTTGGAGCGCGCCCAGCGGCTACAGCAAACTTCGGCAATGTTGAATTGTGCTGGCACGTGCCAGCCAAATTGGCGGTGCACGGCCTCGTAAGCGTCGTTCGGGTGACTGACACGCATTCCCTGTCTCCTTATGATCTCGAAGTATGTACCAAGTTCACCAACACTCTACTAGCCATTTCGTCCCATTGCGTGGGCACCAATACCATGTCAGAGAATGGGGCAACCCCCAATCCGAATTGCCGCCCTTGGTTCTGGCACATGGCTGGATGGATGTGGCCGCCTCTTGGCAATTTATGGTGGATGCTCTCACGCCCGATTTTTTGCAGCAGCGCCGCATTTTGGCGGCAGATTGGCGCGGCTACGGTCTGACGGAAGGCCCCACCACAGACAGCTACTGGCTCCCCGACTACTTGGGCGACTTGGATGCACTCCTCCACAAATTTTGCCCCTCTCGCCATATTGACTTGGTGGGCCACAGCATGGGGGGCAATGTGGTCATGATGTATGCAGGTACTCGGCCCGACCGCATTCGGCGTTTGGTCAATTTGGAGGGTTTTGGCATGGCAAGCACGCGTCCCGCCCAAGCGCCGAATCGTCTGAGCCAATGGTTAGACGAGTTGCAAGCCTTTGAAAAAGGCGAATTGGACCTCAAAGCTTACCCCGACGCAGCTGCAGTCGCCCAAAGACTGATGAAAACCAACCAACGCCTGTCACAGGAGAAGGCCGACTGGTTGGCTCAGCATTGGGCCAAACCCGACGCACAGGGCCAGTGGCGAATTTTGGGCGATGCGGCCCACAAAGTGGTCAATCCCTACCTGTACCGCGTCGATGAGGTGCTGGAAATTTACAAAAGAATCAAAGCGCCTTGCTTGGTTGTGGAAGCATCCGACGACTCTTTGTCACAGTGGTGGAAAGGCAAATTCACCCTAGAAGAGTTCCATGAACGCCTGAAATCGGTCGAGAATTTGAAAATAGCCACGCTCCAAGATGCTGGTCACATGCTGCACCATGACCAAGCGGAGGCCCTCGCCAAGCTGCTGGAAGACTTTTTGGTCTGAGGAGGTTCGCAACTGGCCCCTAAGCATGAGAAAATCCCACCTTTATCAGATTCGGACATACCCCCTCATGGAAGCAGAACAAATCAATCAAATTGGCGCGAAATTGGCCGACTTGGCCACCCGCACCGAAGATTTACGGAGGTATCTTTGACTACGATGCCAAATCAGAACGCCTAAGAACCGTCAACGCATCTCTCGAAGATCCCACGGTCTGGAACGACCCCAAAAAAGCCCAAGAACTGGGCAAAGAGAAAAAAGCACTTGATGGTGTGGTGGTCACGCTCAACACCCTCACGTCTGAGCTTTCAGACAACAGTGAGCTGTTTGACATGAGCAAAGAAGAAGGCGATGAAGCCGGCTTGCTCACGATCGAAGTCGAAGGGAACAAGCTGTCCGCCATTGTGGAGCAGCTCGAATTCAGGCGCATGTTCAACAACGAAGCCGATTCGTGCAATGCCTTCTTAGACATTCAAGCCGGAGCAGGCGGTACAGAGGCATGCGACTGGGCCAGCATGCTCATGCGCCAGTACTTGAAGTATGCAGAGCGCAAAGGTTTCAAAGTGACCGTAGAAGATGAGTCTGCGGGAGACGTAGCCGGCATCAAAGGTGCCACACTCAAATTCGAAGGTGACTATGCATTTGGTTTGCTGCGCACTGAAACGGGCGTGCACCGATTGGTTCGCAAATCACCTTTCGACTCCTCCGGTGGCCGTCATACCAGCTTCGCCAGTATTTTTGTATACCCCGAAGTGGACGACTCAATTGAGATTGACATCAATCCCGCCGACGTTCGCACCGATACCTTCCGAGCCAGTGGCGCAGGCGGTCAGCACATCAACAAAACCGATTCTGCCGTGCGCTTGACGCATATTCCCACAGGCATTGTGGTGCAGTGCCAAGACGGCCGCAGCCAACACAGCAACCGCGATGTGGCTTGGAAGCGCCTGCGTTCGCGTTTGTACGACTTTGAAATGCGCAAGCGCATGGAAGCTCAGCAGAAATTGGAAGACACCAAAACCGATGTGGGTTGGGGTCACCAAATTCGCAGCTATGTACTCGATCAAAGTCGAATTAAAGATCTGCGCACCAACGTCGAAATGTCCAACACACAAAAAGTGTTGGACGGTGACTTGGATGCTTTCATTGAAGCCTCGCTCAAACAAGGTGTTTAACAAAGCTGACTCATTCAGCCTGTTGCCCCAACCCATGGAGATATTTTTGTGATGCTTGAAGGACAAACTAAGGCCATCCGACGTGTTGATTACTCAGCGCCGGCCTACTGGATCGAGACCGTCGACTTGACATTCGACTTGGACCCCACCAAAACACGCGTTCTGAACAAAATGCGTGTGCGCCGAAACCCCGATGTTGCAGCACAAGCATTGCGCCTTGATGGTGAAGAATTGAATTTGGCGCGCGTCATGGTCAATGGCGGCGGCACCTCATTCAAAATGGACGGCAACCAGTTGGTTTTGGAAAATTTACCCGAAGGCAACGATGCCTTTGATTTGGAAATTTTCACCACTTGCAACCCCAGCAAAAACACACAGTTGTCTGGTTTGTACGTCAGCAACGAATCCTTCTTCACGCAGTGTGAAGCTGAAGGCTTTCGCCGCATCACCTACTTTTTAGACCGACCCGATGTGATGGCCAGTTACACCGTGACTTTGCGTGCCGATGCCCAAAAGTACCCGGTTCTCTTGTCTAACGGCAACTTGTTAGAACAAGGCAAACTCGAAGATGGGCGGCATTTTGCGAAGTGGATCGATCCTCACAAAAAACCGTGCTACTTGTTTGCATTGGTGGCAGGTCAGTTGGTGGCACGCGAACAGCGCATTGTGTCGCGCTCTGGTAAGGAACACTTACTGCAAGTCTATGTTCGCCCAGGCGACTTGGACAAAACCGAACACGCCATGAACTCACTCATGGCCAGTGTCGCTTGGGATGAAGCGCGCTTTGGCCTGCCACTTGATCTGGAGCGCTTCATGATTGTGGCCACCAGCGATTTCAACATGGGCGCCATGGAAAACAAAGGCTTGAATATTTTCAATACCAAATTTGTTCTCGCCAATCCAGCCACGGCCACAGACTACGACTTTGCCAGCATTGAAAGCGTGGTGGGCCACGAATATTTCCACAACTGGACGGGCAATCGCATTACCTGCCAAGACTGGTTCCAGCTGTCTCTCAAAGAGGGCTTGACTGTCTTTCGCGATCAAGAATTTAGCCAAGACATGGCGGGCATTCAAAGTGCTCGCGCGGTCAAGCGCATCGAAGATGTGCGCGTTTTGCGCACTGTTCAGTTTCCTGAAGATGCAGGCCCTATGGCGCACCCCGTCAGGCCAGACAGCTACGTTGAAATCAACAACTTCTACACCGTCACCATTTACGAAAAAGGTGCTGAGGTGGTTCGCATGATGCAAACTTTGGTGAGTTCACCTGGCGACGAAGAAGGCAAACAAGGGTTTGCGAAAGGCATGAAGCTTTACTTTGAGCGTCATGATGGGCAAGCCGTTACCTGTGACGATTTTGCGCAAGCCATCTCCGATGCCAACCCAGGCTCCTCATTGGCTCAGCGACTTGCCCAATTCAAACGTTGGTACAGCCAAGCGGGTACGCCCAGGGTGCTGGCAGAGGGAGCGTACAACAGCGACAACAAAAGCTTCACGCTCACCCTTTCACAGTCATGTGCTGCCACGCCCGATCAAGCGAAAAAAGAGCCGTTCGTGATTCCCGTTTCAGTGGGCCTGCTCGATGCAAGTGGTACACCCTTGGCTGTTCAGTTGCAGGGTGACACTCAAGGGCAAGCTCATCCAGAATTTAGCAAGACCTTGGTTTTGAGCGAATCTACGCAATCTTTTGTTTTTGAAAACATCGATTCAGTGCCAACGCCCTCACTGCTTCGAAATTTCACTGCACCCGTCAATCTGGACTGCACACTCACGGAAGAACAATGGCTCACCCTGCTAGCTCACGACACTGATTCATTCAACCGTTGGGAAGCGGGTCAAAGATTGGCGGTTCAAGCAGCCCTGCGCTTCATTCGCGGACATCACAACCCGCAAACAGAACCTGTGTTAGGCCCTCACTACCTGAAAGCAATGCAGGCCGCTCTAAATCATCCTGATTTAGATGCAGCCTTCAAAGAGCTGGTGCTCACGCTGCCCTCAGAAACCTATATTTCGGAGCACCTTGAATCGGTTGACCCGCAACAAGTGCACGCTGTCCGAGAAGCTATGAGGCTTCAACTGGCTCAATCTTTACAGGCAGATTGGCAAACTTGTTATGAGCAAAACAAAGTCGCTGGCGCGTACTCGCCAGATGCTCACTCAAGCGGGAAGAGGGCTTTGTCTGGCATGGCCTTGAGCATGCTTTGCTTGGCTTCAATGCAAGATGGCTCAAGCTTTTGGCCAAGCAAAGCCTTCCAAGCCTTCAAAGATGCTCACAACATGACAGATCGCTTCAATGCGCTCATTGCCTTGGTCTGTAGTGGTCATGAGTTGAGCGCGCAAGCCCTCTCGCACTTTCACGCATTGTTCAAAAATGAAGCGCTGGTTATCGACAAGTGGTTTGGTTTGCAGGCCAGTGCACCCGATTGTGGCGGCAACATTTTGCCCATTGTGCGCCAGCTCATGCAGCACCCCGACTTCAACTTGCGCAACCCCAATCGCGCACGCAGTTTGATTTTCAGCTTCTGCAGCGCCAACCCGGGCGGCTTTCACAAAGCCGATGCAGCAGGCTACGTCTACTGGAGTGAGCGCGTGATAGAGCTCGACGCCATCAACCCGCAAGTTGCCGCACGTTTAGCTCGTGCCCTTGACCGATGGAAAAAATTGGCTGAGCCCTATCGCCAAGCGGCCAGGGCAGCCATTGAACGTGTCGCTGCAAAATCTGACCTCAGCAATGATGTGCGTGAAGTTGTAACGCGCGCCTTGGCTGAATAAATTCTGGAGATCTCAATGACTCAAAAAATATCACTGACACGCTATTTGGTAGAGCAGCAGCGCAGCAAGGGCCACATTCCGTCACAACTTCGTCTTTTACTAGAGGTGGTGGCGCGGGCTTGCAAAAGCATCAGCCATGCCGTTAACAAGGGCGCCTTGGGCGGTGTTTTGGGCAGTGCCGACATTGAAAATGTGCAAGGCGAGATCCAAAAGAAATTGGACATCATTGCCAACGAGGTTTTGATCGAAGCCAACGAATGGGGCGGCCACTTGGCGGCCATGGCTTCAGAAGAAATGGAATCTATTCACTTGGTTCCCAACCGATATCCGCAAGGTGAATACCTTTTGTTGTTTGATCCCCTAGACGGCTCCAGCAACATTGATGTCAACGTGAGCATTGGCACCATCTTCAGCGTGCTGAAAAAACCAGAAGACAGCGATGCCATCAGCGAAAAAGAATTTCTCCAGACTGGCAACCAACAAGTTGCAGCAGGCTATTGCGTGTACGGCCCCCAAACCACACTGGTTCTCACGCTGGGCGATGGCGTGGCCATGTTCACACTCGATCGCGAACAAGGCTCGTTTGTCCTCACACAAGAAAATGTCAAAGTGCCAGAAGATACCAAAGAATTTGCCATCAACATGAGCAACATGCGCCATTGGGATACTCCTGTTAAGCGCTATGTTGACGAATGCCTCCAAGGCAAAGAAGGTGTCCGCGGCAAAGATTTCAACATGCGCTGGGTTGCCAGCATGGTGGCCGATGTGCACCGTATCCTCACCCGCGGCGGTATTTTCATGTACCCCTGGGACAAGCGTGAGCCCCACAAGGCGGGCAAGTTGCGATTGATGTATGAGGCCAACCCCATGAGTTGGTTGATTGAACAAGCAGGTGGCGCTTCAACCAACGGCCGCGAGAGAATTTTGGACATTCAACCCACGCAACTGCACGAGCGTGTGAGTGTTATTTTGGGCTCTAAGAATGAAGTTGAGCGGATCACCCGATATCACCTCGAAACATGATCTTCTCCGCTTTGTTGGCACCGTTTCGCTTAATTGTTTTTGTCATTTGGGTGGCCTTGCTGCCGCTTGTCAGCTTCGCAGAGCAACCCGTCAAGTCCATCGCAGAACTTGATATTTCGAGGTACATGGGAACTTGGTACGAAATTGCCAAGTTGCCCAATTGGTTTCAACGCAAATGCATTCAAGGCACGCAGGCTCATTACAAAATTTTGGGGCCAAAGCAAATTGAAGTCACCAACAAGTGCACCACAGCCACAGGCGAAGAAATCAAAGCTGCTGGCGTTGCAAGGCCCAACGGCAGCGGCCAAGTTGCACAATTGGAAGTTCGATTTGCACCCGATTGGACCGCATGGCTGCCCTTCGTTTGGGGTGCCTACTGGATCCTAGACTTAGACGCAGACTACCAAGTGGCCGCTGTGGGAGATCCCACAAGATCCTACCTCTGGATTTTGTCTCGAACCCCCGTTGTTACAGCCAGTCAATACGAGGGCTTGTTGCAACGTCTGAAATTGATGGGTTTTGACATCACAAAATTGGAAAAGACACGCCAAAATTGAATTTCCGTGTCAGTTGCGATTGCATGGAATAACTATTCAAAGGCTCTCAAAACCTCGACCAGCTTCAAGCCACAATACCGCGTTTTCGCATTTCGCTGATTTGGTCGACTGAAATACCCAACTCTTTCAAGACAACATCGGTGTCTTGACCCAATCTGGGTGCATTGCGCCGATGCTCACCCGGTGTTCTGGAGAGCTTGGGCACCATGCCAGGCACCATCAATTGGCTTCCATCGTTCATGTCGACCTTGGCCAACATACCGCGGGCCAGATAGTGCGGATCGGCCGCAATATCTTCCACTGTGTAAATACGGCCTGCGGGAACTGCGGCCTGATCAAGCACAGACAAGACCTGGGTCACCTCAAGTTCAGAAGTCCAAGCGCCAATGGCAGCGTCTATTTCTTCAACCCTTTTGACTCGACCTGCATTGTCCGCCAGGGCAGGGTCAGCCGCTAAATCTTCACGGCCAATGGCATGCATCAAGCGTTTGAAAATACTGTCGCCATTGCCTGCAATCAAAGCACATTTACCATCTTTGCAAAGATAGGCATTGCTAGGCGCAATGCCAGGCAAGGCACTGCCAGCAGGCCCGCGCACTGCATCAAAAGCGCTGTACTCTGGCAACAAGCTCTCCATGCAATTGAACACAGCTTCATAAAGCGCCACATCAATGACTTGACCTAAGCCACTTTTTTTCTTTTCGTGAAGTGCCATCAAGATGCCAATCACGCCATGCAACGAAGCCAAGGTGTCGCCAATACTCACCCCAACCCGAACAGGCAAGCGCCCCGGCTCGGCACTGAGATGGCGAAGGCCACCCATGGCTTCCGCCACAACGCCAAACCCTGGCTTGTCTTTGTATGGGCCCGTTTGACCGTATCCACTGATGCGCAGCATGATCAAGCCAGGATTGATTTGTTGCAAGACATCAGGGCCCAAGCCCCAAGCTTCCATGGCACCGGGTCGAAAATTTTCAATCAAGACGTCGGATTCTTTGACCAATTTGCGCACAATGTCTTGGGCGTCTGCCTGCCGCAGGTCAAGTGCCAATGAACGCTTGTTGCGGGATTGAACCTGCCACCACACAGAGGTGCCGTCTTTGATCAAGCGCCAATGCCGCAATGGGTCGCCCGCGCCTGGCGGTTCAATCTTGACCACATCGGCACCAAAGTCGGCCAAGGTTTTGGCAGCGAATGGGCCCGCAATGAGTTGGCCCAACTCCACCACCTTGAGGCCAGCCAAAGCGCCATTCGAAATTCTGAAATCAGTGTTTGCTTCTGTCATTCAATGCGTCTCCCAAGGTGCATCAAGCAAGCCTCACCGTATTAAATGGGTTCTTCGATCAAGGGCGACGAAGACGCAGGGTCGATAGGGCCGGACGGATCTTGCGAATGAGTTCCCAACGCTACGGCCCTGAAAATTTCGCGCAGCAATTTCTTTTCTGACAAAGTCAGAGCGCGTGTGAGGCGATGGCGCATGCGCAGCAAGAGTTGGCGATCAACCTCTTGCGGAATTCCGCGGCTGATGTGCAAAGCATCACGCAACTCTTCTCTTCGATCTTCCGGTTCATCATCCCACCAAGACACAATCACATCCGTGATGGCGTCTTTGACCACTTGAGGGTCTTCTTGTGCCTGCGAGGCCTCTTTGCTGGCCGCGCTTTGCAACATATCGGCCAGTGATTTAGATTGCACGACAACACGCCGATCGGCCTGCGACAACAAGCGACCCCAGCCTGGGTCTGTTTGATGCAATTGATGCATATTGCTTGCAGCATCATCAGCCAAAATATGGACTTGCAAACCTCCAAGCTGCGCTTCATCAATGCCACTTAAAAATCGCTCATCGTCAGTGGCCAGCAGCACATGATCACAGGCCTTACTTTCCGCCAATCGACGCAAATCCTGACCCAAAGACTTTAACAAGGAGATACCGCCGTCTGTGTCGTGTGACAAAACCTTGCGAACAATTTGACCATCAATATCCATGCTTTCATTTTCTTCGGCGTACCAGTAAATGCGCTTGATGTTCACGTCCAAACCAGCGTGGGCCAAGGCGCCTGTCAAAAATTGAGCGATGCCATACCGGTTCAAAGCGTCTTGCTTGGGGCCAGACTGAGTATGTTGTGCAAGCCAAACCAGAAACCTTGCATCGATCAAAGCGATACAAGAACCGCCTGCTGGGTCTATTGATTGGCGGTGTCCATCTTTGGATGAGTGAGAAAAATAATCGCGTTTCATCGCAGCCTTTGAGGTTTTAAGATAAATTAATCAGAAGGCCTTAAAGAGCCCCCTGCTTCGTAGCGGGTCTGCGAACCCAGTGATATTTTAACGAACCTAAGCCGTGAACTGCCATCTCTCAGGTTTAAACTCAAGACTTATTGAACTTACCTCCCATAACCCCCATGTCTCATTACGATCTTTATGCCATTGGCAACGCTTTGGTTGATTCTGAATACGAAGTCAGCGACGCCCAACTTCAATCGATGGGCGTCGATAAACGACACATGACCCTCATTGACACGCCTCGCAGAGCCGAATTGCTTCAACATGTCAAAGCCCTCACGCCCAGACAAACAGGCGGTGGCTCTGCAGGCAATACCGTAGTGGCATTGGCGCAACTCGGAGGCAAGGCCTTCTATTCTTGCAAAGTAGCGCACGATTCTTTGGGTGATTTTTACGTCAAAGACTTGCAAGCCCGCGGTGTCGAGACCAACCTCAACCACACACGCGCAACGGATGGACAAACGGGCAGTTGCTTGGTCTTGGTCACACCCGATGCAGAACGCAGCATGTGCACCTTTTTAGGCGTCTCGGCCGAACTAGACGACGCTGCACTTCATCCGCACGACATTGTGAAGTCGAAGATTTATTACATGGAAGGCTATTTGGCTGCGTCACCTACCGGCCTCAAGGCCGCATTAAAAGGCAGACAGGTTGCACGAGAAGCCGGCGTCGCTTTGGCACTCACCTTGAGTGACGTCAGCATGATCCAATTTTGCAAAGCGGGCCTAGACGCCATGCTGGGTGATGGCGTCGATTACTTGTTTTGCAATCAAGAAGAAGCTCAAGTATGGTGTGGTTCACAAGACTTGGATGTGGTGAAAGAGACCTTGAAAAAATTGGCCAAAATGGTGTGTCTCACACGCGGCCCAGAGGGGTCGGAAATTATCACAGCGCAAGATTCATGGCACGTCCCCGCTGAAAAGGTCAAGGCCATCGACACCAATGGTGCTGGCGACATGTTTGCGGGCGCTTTTTTGTATGCCATCACACGCGGCTATTCACCCGAACAAGCAGCCAACTTGGGCAACCATGCTGCTGCCGCGGTGGTCAGCCAACATGGCAACCGATTGACCCTTGGCCAATTGAGCACCATCAAAGCTTACGCACTGCCACCGCTCAAATAACTAGAAAGTTTCAAGCTCAGACAGCAGCAAACCAGCTGCGTCTTTGGCTGCCAACACAGGCAATGTCAGAGCTGAGGGCAAGGGCCACTCAATGCCAAGTGCTGGGTCGTTCCAGAGCAAGGTTCGCTCAAACTCTGGATACCAATAATCGGTGGTTTTGTACAAAAACTCGGCAGATTCACTCAGCACCATAAAACCGTGCGCAAAACCGGGCGGTACCCAAACTTGTTTGGCATTGTCTGCGCTCAAGTGAAAACCTGCCCATTGACCAAAAGTCGGAGATTTCTTTCTCAGATCAACTGCGACATCAAATACCTCCCCACGAACCACCCTGACCAATTTTCCTTGCGCATGTTGTATTTGATAATGAAGTCCACGCAATACGCCTTGCGAAGACTTGCTGTGGTTGTCTTGCACAAACTCTGCGTTTAGGCCTGTGGCAGAAGCAAAGTCGCGGGCATTGAAACTCTCATAGAAAAAACCACGCGCATCACCAAAAATTTGGGGTTGAATCAGCAAGACCTCAGGTAGTCTGCTTGGCGTCACGGTATAGGCCATTAATGTGTCTTCAATAAATTCAGCAAATATTGACCATAGCCATTTTTGGCCAAAGGCTGCGCCAGTTTTTGCACCTGAGATGCATCAATCCACTTTTGGGCGAATGCAATTTCTTCTGGGCAAGCCACCATCAGGCCTTGCCTCTTTTGCAAGGTGGCAATAAAGGCTGCCGCCTCGTGCAAACTGTCATGCGTGCCCGTGTCTAACCATGCATAGCCTCGACCCATGATTTCTACATTCAGTTGCTGCTGTTCTAGGTAGTACCGATTCACATCGGTGATTTCCAATTCACCTCTAGCTGATGGCTTGATACTGGCGGCAATGTCACACACCTGTTGATCGTAGAAATAGAGTCCTGTGACTGCGAAATTGCTTTTGGGCTGCTGCGGCTTTTCTTCAATGCTCAATGCGCGCTGCTGTCCGTCAAAGGCCACCACACCATAACGCTCTGGATCATTCACATGGTAGGCAAACACACTTGCCCCCTGAGTTTGCGAGTCCGCTCTTTGCATCAACTTAACGAGATCGTGTCCATAAAAAATATTGTCTCCTAGGACCAAGGCACTGGGGTGCTTGCCCACAAACTCTTTGCCAATGATGAAGGCCTGTGCCAAGCCATCCGGGCTAGGCTGAACAGCATATTGAATGTTCATTCCCCATTGGCTGCCATCGCCCAACAGATCCACAAATCTGGGGGTATCCTGAGGGGTGCTGATGAGCAGAATATCTTTGATGCCAGCCAACATGAGGGTGGTCAAGGGATAGTAGACCATGGGCTTGTCGTAGACAGGCATCAATTGCTTAGAGACCGCTTGGGTCACGGGGTACAAGCGGGTTCCAGACCCACCCGCCAAAATAATGCCTCTGCGTGTTTTCATTTTGTCATTTTGCCATGTCTGGCCTCCAGATCAAGCCATAAGCACTTATGCTTGCGCACTATGCCGTTCAAAGATCTGGGGCTCTCGCCCGAGTTGCTCAAAGCACTCAAACCCAAAACCTACCCTGCGCCTACGCCAGTTCAGCTTGAGTTGATCCCCTGCGTCTTCACTGGGCGCGACGCTTGGGTGACGGCACCCACGGGTTCCGGCAAAACATTGGCCTACACATTGCCACTGATTGAACAACTGGCGCGCTCATTTTCCAGCAACACCAGATTCATTCGGGCCTTGGTGTTGGTGCCCACCCGTGAATTGGCCATTCAAGTCGGCCAAACTTTCATGAGTTTGACGGCCCATTGGGGATCCCTCTGTAAGATCACGGTCGTTTTTGGGGGCGTGTCCATCAACCCGCAAATGATGGGTCTCAGAGGCGGCACAGACATTTTGATCGCTACCCCAGGTCGTTTGATTGATCTCATGGCAAACAACGCTCTGAAACTTTCTCACGTTCAAACATTGGTCCTAGATGAAGCCGATAAATTGTTTGAGCTGGGATTTCAAGAAGAGCTTCAAACAATTTTGCAGCAGCTGCCCACGCGTCGACAGACCTTGTTGTTGTCTGCGACAAAACCTTCAAGCATGCAGCCCCTCGCTGAAGCGCTGCTTCAAGACCCATTGGTCATTCACATTCAAGGCGAAACCCAGCAACCGGCGGTCATTGTGCAACGCGCCATTTATACCGATGTTGGCAAACGCACCCAGCTCTTGAAACACCTCATCCAAGAGGCTCATCTGAAACAAGTTTTGGTTTTCGCAGCAACCCAGCACAGCAGTGAAATTGTGGCGGCCAAACTGCGTGTGGCTGGCATTGCCGCAGAACCTTTTCACGGTCAACTGAGCCAAGGCAAAAGGCAACAAGTTTTAGCAGACTTCAAAGCGCAACGCGTCAAGGTGGTGTTGGCCACTGACTTGGCAGCGCGAGGCCTGGACATTGAAAAATTACCAGCCGTCGTCAATTTTGACTTGCCCAGATCGGCAGTTGATTACACCCATCGCATTGGCCGAACAGGTCGGGCAGGCGAAGAAGGATTGGCAGTCAGTTTTGTCACGCCCGAATCTTTGGCTCACTGGTCATTGATCGAAAAACGTCAGGCCGTGAAACTTGAACTCGAAACTTTGCTGGGCTTTGAAGCCACTGCGCCAGTCACACCCCAAGGACCTGGCAATGGCGGCATCAAAGGCAAGCGCCCCAGTAAAAAAGACAAGTTAAGGCAATTGGCTGCCGAGCGAAACCCTTCACCGATCAAAGCCGCAAGCTAAAACGGTGCAGCCGATCCAAAACGGCGATCGCGCTTTGAAAACCACTCAAGGGCTTCATTGAACTGCTTGACCGTGAAATCGGGCCACAGCGTGTCTATGAAAAACATTTCTGCATAAGCCGCTTGCCAAAGCATGAAATTGCTGACTCGGGATTCGCCGCCAGTTCGAATGAGCAGGTCCATTTCAGGGGCATCAGCGGTGCTTAAAAAAGGCGCCAGTGCGTTTTCAGTGAGGCTCTCCAAGGTGGCATTTGGATTGGCACGCTGCCAAGATTGGGCCGCTTGAACCAAGTCCCATCGACCCCCGTAGTTGGCAGCCACTCTCAATGTAATTTTGGTATTGTGTTGTGTTTGTTGTTCAGCTCGCAATATCAAGCCTTGCAACTCTTCACTGAACTTGGATTGATCGCCCACGATTTTCAAGCAAACACCGTTTTTTTCCATGTCGTCCACTTCTTTTTGCAAGTAACTGGCAAAAAGATTCATCAGAACGGAAACTTCGTCTGCAGGGCGACGCCAGTTTTCAGTGCTGAAAGCAAATAGGCTTAGGTGCGAAATATTGCTTCTGATGCAATTTTCAACCACTGCGCGAACGCGCTTTGCACCTGAGGCATGTCCAAAAGCAGCGGGTAAAAGCCGTTTTTTAGCCCATCGGCGATTGCCGTCCATGATGATGCCAATGTGCTTTGGAAGCGTATTCGAGGTCAATTAAATTCACTTATAAAAAGACAAATTGATTCTACAACCTCTTGCCATGTGAAAAAGGCCGCAATCAGCGGCCTTTTGGGATGAATGAATAAGACTTCAGGCAATTAAATACTTAGCACGATCTTGCCCGTCAATCCATTTAGGCGCTTTGCCTCGGCCTGTCCAAGATTGACCTGTTGCAGGGTCACGGTACTTAGGGGCCACTTTACCGCCACTGGATTTACCTGAGGATTTAGAGTTACCCCGACCAGATGGGAAAATATCCTGAACAGTTAATCCAAATTCGGACACCAATTCACGCGATTTGCGAATTGCCTCAGCCAGCTCTTGCTGACGAGCACTGGCAATAGCTTGCTCCAAGGCTTCGCGTTGTATTAATAATTCTTTGTATGAGTTAGTCATGGTAATTCCTATATAAATAATAATCTTGCTTGAAAAACAAGTACTCGGATAATAACCGAATTTAAATATAAATCAACTCGATAAATATTATAAAACTTATAAATTCATTAATTAGTTAAAGATTTAGCATTTATCTTGTCTATTCGACGACCTTCGAGAGATAAAACTTCAAAATGCCAGCCTTCAGTTTGAACAATATCGCCTACTTTGGGCAGATAACCCAATTCGGCCAAAATAAATCCACCCAGTGTATTGAATAATCCTCTTTCTTCACCATTCAATTGCTTGATATCCAGTCTCGACTTAAGCTCATTCACAGGCATTAAGCCGTCCAGCACCCAAGCGCCATCTGCTTGAATGGACGCCCAAGCGTCTTCGACGGTGAATGGTTTGAGTTCACCTGTGATCGCTTCGAGTAAATCTCGGGGGGTTAACATGCCTTGAACAACGCCATATTCGTCAACAACGAAGACAATTCGACCTGATTTATCGCGCAGTTGTTCCAAGAGAGTCATGCCACTTAAGGTTTCAGGAACAAATGTGGCAGGCAGTGCCAATTTTTCGACCGGGGATGCGTCATCCAAGGGCAAAGAGACCAGCCGCGCCACACTGACCACACCAACGACATCGTCCAAATTTCCGCGACAAACTGGGTACCAAGAGTGCCCATCTGCGCCCTCGTCAAGGCCAACCTGCGCCAAGCACTCGGCTCGGTTCATGCTTGCCTCAAACCATCGAATGTCAAGCCGAGGCACCATCAAAGACGTCAAGGGTCTGTCGTCTAAATGAAATACATTCCTGACCATTTGATGCTCGTGCGCCTCTATCAGGCCCGCGTCCACCCCCTCCTCCAAGCTGGCGGTGATCTCTTCCTCGGTGACTGCGCGGTTACCGCGCGAATCGATTCGCAACAACTTCAGTACGGCATGCGTACAAATAGAGAGCAAGCCTACAAAGGGTCTGGCAACACTGGCCAACCAAGCCATGGGTCTGGCCACAATTCTGGCGACAGGCTCTGGATACAACTGACCAATTCGTTTTGGCACCAGCTCACCAAAAATGATGGTGGTGAATGTAATTGCTGTTACCACAAGGCCCGTGGCTGTTGAACCCGCAACTGATTCAGTCAGGCCAAGGCCAATGAGCCAGGTTGCGACAGCGGGGCTGAATGCAGCCTCTCCAAAAATACCATTCATGACCCCAATCGATGTGATGCCTACCTGAACCGTGGACAAAAACTGGGTGGGGTTTTCAAGCAATTGAAGTGCGGTGGCAGCACCCTTGTCTCCCGCCTCCTCCATTGCAGCCAGCCTGGCTTTGCGGCTTGACGCCAAAGCCAATTCAGACATGGCAAACACGCCATTGATCAAGGTCAGAAGCACAATCATTAAAATATCCATCCCTGCATTGTGCCAAGGCCAGAATGCGAATGAAATAGCCTTAAGGCGGGCGGCTCAAAAAAGTCAAAAAAACGTCCACAATGATGCTTTGTCATTGAATTTGGAAGCAAATGTCTTTTTATTGGGTTGGTGACCTCCAAGGATGCGATGAACCTTTGGGCCGATTGTTGGACCAACTAGGGTTTTCACCCAGCCGCGATCATTTGTATGTGCTGGGGGACTTGGTGAACCGGGGGCCCTCTTCACTGCCTGTATTGAAGCGCTTGATTCAGTTGGGCGCCAGTGTTGAGTGTGTTTTGGGAAATCACGATTTACATTTATTGGCACTCGGTGTTGGCGCTCGCCAACCGAGCCGAACCGACACACTCGGCGATATTTTGAATGCTGACAACAAAGATGAACTGCTTGAGTGGCTTCGACATCAACCCATTGCGATCTACAAACAAGAGGTCTTGATGGTCCATGCGGGGGTCCTTCCGCAGTGGTCTCTTGGCACAGTTTTGGAGTTGGCTCACGACATTGAAAAAGTTCTGCGCGGGCCTGACGCCACTGAATTTTTGATGAACATGTATGGCAACGAACCTGCCCAGTGGGATCCCCATCTGCAAGGTCTCGATCGACTTCGATGCAGCTTGAATGCATTCACACGTCTGCGTTTTTGCGCCACAAACGGGCTGATGGAATTTAAAACCAAAGAAAATAGCGCCAAAGCGCCAACTGGTTTTTTGCCGTGGTTTGAAATTCCCGATCGCAAGACCATCGGAACAAAAATTGCATTTGGCCATTGGTCCACCTTGGGCGCGGTCGAGCGAGATGATATTTGGGCGCTGGATACCGGTTGTGTTTGGGGGGGATGCCTGACTGCCATCCAAAGAAATACACCCGCCGATTTACCGCGCAAAATTCAAATCAAATGTCCGCCTTATCAAACCCCTTTTTGAGTTTCCCAATCCCAACATGGGTTGCTTAGCCTTATGAAACATTCTTTGGGATTTGACCCGCGAGATATTCCGCACTCAGCTCAACAGCAAAGTTGGCCTGCTTTGCCCCAAGCTGTGCTCAATGCTGAACATCTGAGAGGCGTTTTCAAAAATCCACCGGTCTGGACGCCAGAGTTGAAGCGCGAGCCATCATTGGGGCAAGGTGCACCACGAGCTGCTGCCGTTTTGGTGCCTATCGTGATGAGAGGCGACAAAGGCAAAGATCCGCACCTCTTGCTCACACAACGCGCTCAACACCTGTCCTCGCATGCAGGGCAAATCGCTTTTCCGGGTGGCAAAGTCGATCCTGATGATGCGTCTGTGGAGCATGCCGCTCTGCGCGAAGCTGAAGAAGAGGTAGGGCTGTCATCTGAATTTGTCGAGGTTTTAGGCCAGCTTCCAAGCTACATCACCGGCACTTCATTTCACATCACCCCTGTGGTGGCTTTGGTGTCCCCTGATCACACCATTCAAACCAATGCGAATGAAGTTGAATTTGCATTTGAGGTGCCATTGACGTTCCTCATGAACCCCATGAATCATCGCTTTCATCAATGGGAAAAAGATGGCATCCAGAGACAGTGGTACTCCATGCCCTACCGACCCGCCACACACAATGCATCGGGTCAAGATACTGAATTTTTCATTTGGGGCGCTACTGCGGGCATGATTAGAAACTTTTATCGCCTCTTATTGGCTGCCAATTCTTTATGATGTCGTCATGAGCTTTTTCTCTCTATTTTTGGCACTGGTCATCGAACAAGCACGGCCCCTGGGTTCGTCTCATTTTCTGCATCAGTGGTTAAGACGATGGGTAGACTGGGTTGCTGCGCATGTCGACGGCGGCACCAAATCGCAAGCTTGGTTGGCTTGGGCAATCCTCATCGGTGCTCCTGCTTTTCTGGCCATTCTCATTCATTGGTTACTGGCCTATTTTTTAGGCTGGTTTTTTGCCGTGGCATGGAACGTGGTGTTGCTTTACGTCACACTCGGATTTCGGCAATTCAGCCATCATTTCACAGGCATTCGTGACGCACTCAATGACGGGGACGAGCCACTGGCTCGGAAACTGCTGGCCGATTGGCAGCAGGTTGAGGTCAATGAACTCCCTCGCAACGAAATTGTTCGCCACGTCATTGAGCATTCCGTTTTGTCTGCGCACCGGCACGTTTTTGGTGTCTTTTTCAGCTACGCCTTGCTCTCCATCGTCGGCTTAGGGCCGGTGGGCGCTGTGGTTTACAGAATTGCAGAATTTGCAAAAAGATATTGGTCGAAGGCTCCGACGCTTGCAAGCAACACCCTCCAAGACCATCGCAACTGGACCAGTCCATCTTTACAAGAAGTCGCCACAGGCTCTTGGCACGCCATTGATTGGATTCCTGCAAGATCAACGGCCATGGGCTTTGCCATCATGGGCAGTTTTGAAGATGCCATGGATGGTTGGCGTCATCATGCTGAAAAATTTCCCGATGACAACGACGGCGTGATTTTGGCAGCCACCGCAGGCGCCATCAACGTTCAATTGGGCGGCGCAGCTCTGCAGCCAGAGCTCCCTAGCAGCAGCAGCACGCCAGGGCGCCCCCCTGAGTTGGCGCACTTTGCCCAAATTGTTGGCCTTGTTTGGCGAACTGTCATCATGTGGCTGGTACTGGTGGCCTTATTGTCTTTGGCCAATCTATTGGGTTAGATCATTGGCTTAGAGCTAAAAATCACCAGCGCAGCTGTCCAAGCTCTTCAAACAGTTGGGTATAAATTCTGTGCCGTCTGTGACTGACCTCTGCAGCCAACAAGTCAGCAGATTCGTCTTTTTGCAAAGCTGCCAAAACACCGCAACCGGGCTCGTGCAAATGTGTGCAGTTGTAAAACTTGCAATTTTGCGCATGTTCCTTCAGGTCTGGCATACAGGCTGCCAATTGATTTTGCGGGATGTGTTGCAAGCCAAATTCTTGAAAGCCTGGGGAGTCAATGATGGCTGTTCCAAGGTCAGTTAAATTTGAGGGCCTGTGACCTACCCAGTAAAGTGAAGTGCTTGTGGTGGTGTGTTTGCCCGAATTAAGCGCTTGAGAAATCTCGCCAGTCAGTGCGCGTGCATTGGGCACCAAGGCATTGACCAAGGTACTTTTCCCCGCACCTGAGGGTCCCAAAACAAGGGTCGTCTTGCCACTCATTTCAGATTGCAATCGTTGCAAAGAATGATTGTCAGCGTTGTTGCTTGTTTTTAGCTCAAGCGACAGGACTGTGTAGCCCATATGCCTGTATGCAGCCAAGCGATGCCATGCTTGCGCAAAAGCTTCTCCCAAATCGCTTTTGTTCAACACAATCAAGGGCTTGATGTGCTCGGCCTCTGCCGCGATCAAGGCACGCGAGAGTTGCGTTTCTGAAAACTCTGGCTCAGCGGCCAACAATATCAATACCTGATCGAGATTGGCCGCAAATGACTTGGTGCGAACTTCATCACGCCTGTAAAAAAGGTTTTTTCTGTCCAGCACATTTTCAATCGTGCCTTCATCGGCCGCCGCTTGCCATTTCACGCGATCACCCACCACCGATTGACTTTTTTTTCCACGAGGATGACAAATGAGTCGCTTGCCGTCATCCAACTCGACCACGCAATGTCTACCGTGAGTGGCCACCACCAGGCCTGTGTTCATGGCCTCTTGCGTGGAGGCCACCAAAGCCTGAGCGGCCTTGGTCTTGGTGTGTGTGCGCTGATTAAGCTTGCGCATGCTGCATGCGGGCTAAGCGCAAACTGGCTGGAGGGTGCGAATAATAAAACTTCACATACCAAGGATCGGGCGTCAGGGTTGACGCATTGTCTTGGTACAACTTCAACAAAGCAGAACTCAGGTCTGCAACGGGTGCTTGAGAAGCGGCATAGGCATCAGCCTCATATTCCTGCACCCTTGAGCGCCATGAGGAAATAGGCGCCAATAAAAAAGTAAACACGGGAACGACCAACATGAACAGCAAAAGGGCCACGGCCTCATTGCCACTGGTCAAACTGGGAGTCACCCCCAAGCCTGTGTAGAACCAAATTTGCTGAGAGGCAAATCCAAGCACAGCCAAGCCCAGCAAGCTCATGACAAAACTGGTGACCATCATTTTCAAAATGTGACGATGCTTGAAATGGCCCAGCTCATGCGCCAGCACGGCTTCCATCTCTGAGGGAGAAAGTTGCTTGAGCAAGGTGTCAAAGAAGACAACCCGTTTGCTGGCACCAAAGCCCGTGAAAAAGGCATTGGAATGGGCGGAGCGCTTGCTGCCATCCATCACAAAAAATCCTTTGGCGGTAAAACCTGCGCGCTGCATGAGGCCATTGACTCGCACCTTCAAAGCTTCATCTTCCAGAGGTGTGAATTTGTTGAACAAGGGCATGATCACATTGGGTGCAATGGCCATCAAAATCAATTGCCACAACACCAAGGCACACCATGTCCAGAACCACCAGTAAACACCGCCGGCCTGCATGAGCCACAAAACCAAGGTGATGAGAGGAACGCCCAACACAAGACCCAAAATCAAACCTTTGACAGAATCACTCAGCCAGAGTTTCCAAGTCATTTTGTTAAAGCCAAACTTTTGCTCCAATGCAAAAGTTTGATAAAGCGAGAGCGGTAAACCGATCAGTGCGCTCACCAAGGTAAACGACAATACCAGCACCACCTGCTGCCCAAGACTGGGCGCCATGAATTCCAAAATGAACTGGTTCAAAGCGCTCAAACCACCCATCAATGTCCATGCAATGAGCACTCCAGCATCCAACAAGATGTCAAATTGCGAGACCTTGGCTTTGGCCAAGGTGTAATCGGCAGCTTTCTGATGATCGGCTAGGGAAATTTGACTGGCAAACGCAGCAGGCACCTCAGCGCGGTGTTGCGCCACATGCCGAACTTGCCTGGCATTGAGCCATAGCTTCAATAAAACGTTGGTGAACAGTGCGCCCACCAAAAAATAAGTCAGAGTCAAAGTCGCATTCATACCCGAAGTGTAGATCAGCCAACATCAGCGACAATCTGAAGCTTTGGAAAAAGCCTCTTTTTGAAATGACCGCTCCTTTAGACACCTCCCCTGCCAATCAGCCCCAAACCGAGTTCACCCTGACCAAATCAGACGACAACTTGGTTTGGATCGACTGCGAAATGACCGGGCTCGACCCAGAAAAGGAGCGTCTGCTTGAAATTGCGGTCGTTGTGACAGGCCCACATCTGACACCCCGAATAGAAGGTCCAGTGTGCGTTATTCACCAGAGCGACGAGCTGCTCGACAAGATGGATGCCTGGAACAAAGGAACTCATGGCAGGAGCGGCTTGATTGACAAAG